>CAXGBX010000222.1:0-4418 GCA_964008195.1 uncultured Flavobacteriaceae bacterium | reverse complement strand
GTTTGAATAATTTGAGACAACACCCTTGAAATAGACATCTGGATTCTTCCATTACCACAGTTATTAGCACTTAAGTACATAGAGTGCTAATTTCTCTTGAATTCTTTAAATTCCCATTTTAACTTCCCCGCTGCATTTAATATGATTGAACGAATAATTGCAGGTAAATGAAACAAATAAATAAACGGAGAAACAAATAATGAGTCTAAAACTAAAACCCTTGTCAGATCGAGTTGTTGTAGAAGCGGCTCCAGCTGATGAAGTCTCTTCCGGTGGTATTATTCTTCCGGATACAGCTCAGGAAAAACCTCAGCAGGGGACTATTGTTGCTGTTGGCCCCGGTAAGGCAAGCGATACTGGTTCAATAATTAAAATGACCGTTAAGAAAGGTGACAAAATCCTTTATGGAAAATATTCTGGAACAGATGTCACAATTGATGGTAATGAATATATGATTATGCGCGAAAGCGACATACTCGCAGTCTTATAAGGAGAAAGAAAATGGCAAAAGAAATTGCATATGATGCAAAAGCACGCAATGCCTTAAAAGAAGGTGTAGACCAATTGGCAAATGCCGTTAAAGTGACCTTAGGTCCCAAAGGACGGAATGTGGTTATCGAAAAGAAATTTGGTGCTCCCACTATTACCAAGGATGGGGTAACCGTTGCAAAGGAGATCGAACTGGAAGGTAAACTGGAAAACATTGGTGCGCAGATGGTAAAAGAAGTCGCTTCCAAGACCTCTGATGATGCAGGAGATGGTACAACCACGGCCACTGTTCTCGCCCAATCAATTATTGCTGAAGGTGTGAAGAACGTTGTGGCAGGTGCTAACCCCATGTCTATCAAACGTGGCATTGATGCAGCAACAGAGTCAGTTGTTGCCAACCTTAAATCCCAGAGTAAAGATATTCCTGATGTAAGCCAAATTGCCCAGGTTGCAACTATCTCCGCGAATGGTGATTCAGAAATTGGTGAAAAAATTGCTGAAGCAATGGAAAAAGTTGGAAAAGATGGCGTCATTACTGTTGAGGAAAGCAAAACTGCCGAAACTTATCTTGAATTTGTGGAAGGAATGCAGTTTGACCGTGGGTACCTGTCACCATACTTTGTGACAAATTCGGAGTCTATGGATGCTGAAATGGAAACTCCATATGTGCTGATCCATGATAAAAAGATAAGCAACATGAAAGATCTTCTTCCACTGTTAGAAAAGGTTGTCCAAACAGGAAAACCCGTACTGATAATTGCAGAAGATGTAGAAGGTGAAGCCCTGGCTACCCTGGTGGTTAACAAGTTGCGTGGCACTTTTAAGGTCCTTGCTGTTAAAGCTCCCGGATTTGGAGATCGCCGGAAAGCAATGCTGGAAGATATTGCAGTACTCACTGGTGCTACTCTTATATCTGAAGATGCAGGCTATAAGCTGGAAAATGCAACCCTTGAATATCTTGGAACCGCAAAGCGTGTTGTATCTGATAAAGACAACACAACGATTGTTGGAGGCTCCGGGAGTAAGGATGCTATCAAGGGTCGGATTAATGAAATTAAGGTTCAGATTGATAAAACAACCTCCGATTACGATAAAGAGAAACTTCAGGAACGTCTTGCGAAACTCTCCGGTGGTGTTGCCGTTTTGAATGCTGGTGCTCCCACTGAAATTGAAATGAAAGAAAAGAAAGCCCGGGTTGAAGATGCGCTTCATGCAACACGTGCAGCAGTAGAAGAAGGAATCATTCCTGGAGGCGGTGTTGCCCTGGTAAGGGCGATCGCAGCGCTTGATAAAGTCAAGGTTTCTGACAACCAAATGGTAGGAGTCAATATCTTGCGTCGTGCTTTGGAAGAACCGTTTCGTCAGATCGTCAGAAATGCAGGGATGGAATCATCCATTGTCTTGCAAAACGTTCGGGATAAGAAAAAAGACTACGGCTATGATGCACGGAATGAAAAATATACAAATATGTTTGAAGCCGGTATCATTGATCCTACAAAAGTTGCTCGCGTAGCCCTTGAAAATGCTGCTTCAATTGCAGGATTATTGCTTACGACTGAAGTTGCAATAAGTGAAATTCCTGAGAAGGAACCACCGATGCCGCCAATGCCTCCTGGAGGTGGTGATATGGGTGGAATGGGTGGTATGTATTAAACTTATAGACTTCCCAGTCTTAATGAAAAGCCCCTTCAGTTTTTGGAGGGGCTTTTTTTTATTCTATCCAATAGAGTCACCTTTTTGTGATCTATATCACATTTCAAGCATCCTGATCTTTATCATGTTATCCAAATGGCAGGAATCTATTATATCCGCAAGGGTGCTGTCCTTAGTAGAGATCTTGGTATAACTTAGAAAGTTATATCCAGGCCAGGTTCACTTGAAGGCTGGTATATTAATAATAAAATTTTTAAACACCAAAATGGGATAAAAGTTTAATGAATAATACTTATGTAATGTATATTTCTGCCCTATTTTTCCTATGAATAGAAATATATTATGAATATTGAAATCAACGAATTGAATACTTTTTCAAGAGAGTTAATTATTGATATCCCCTGGGAAGAGTTATCTGAGGATTTTGATAAAACCGTAGGGAAATTCAGAAAGAAAGCCAAACTCCCAGGTTTTCGCCCCGGAAAAGTTCCGAAGCAAGTGTTAATGACTCAATTTCTTCCTGCTATTGAAGCCGATTTTGTGGAGGAATCGTTTAGGAAATTTTATGTCAAAGCGCTCCAGGAAAAGGAACTTATCCCTGTAAACCAGGCAGATGTGAATAATCTGGAATTTAAATATGGTGAGCATTTTTCATTTAAGGCGGCATTTGAAGTGGAACCGGAAGTGACCCTGCCTAACTTGAAAAAATGTAAGTTAAAAGTCCAAAAGCATAGTTACACTACTGATGAAGAGGATATAGATCTGGCGATTGATGATATTCGCAAAGCCAATGCGGAAGTCGTAACTGTAGAGGATGGTGCCAAGTGCGGTGATTACGTTCTGGCAGATTTGCAGATGCTGGATGATTCCAGTGTTCCCATTATTGGTGAAAAGGTTGAAAAACGCTATCTGAAAATCGGGGACGGTGTGTTTACTGGTGAGAACCAGAAGAATCTTGAAGGTGTAAAAACCGGGGATTCAACCTGGGTAATGTTTCCCGATGAGAATGGAAAAGAGTCCACTTTCACGGTGAATGTTATAAATATTGAAAGACAATTATTGCCAGAAATCAATGGAGATTTTATCAAAAAATTGGATCCTGATGTAGAGTCTGAAACGGAATTGAGACAAAAAATCAAGAAACAAATTGACCAAAGTTATTCTCGCCGTTCTGACGAGTTATTTGAACGGCAATTGTCAGATGCCCTCATTGAAAAAGTTGAGATAGATTCTCCTCCTTCCATGCTTGAATTCTACATGAACCAAATTTTGGAAGATGTGAAGAAAAAGAATGATAATGTGGAAGTTGATGAAGCGAAGATTAGGGAGACCTATAAACCAATGACTGAACGAAACTTAAAGTGGTATCTTATCAGGAAAGCTATCATTCAATCCCATAATCTGGAAGTAACAAAGAGCAGGCTGAAAAAAGAAATTAACCAAATAGTTGATCATTCCTCGAACAAAAAGGAAGCGGAAAAATTCTATAAAAAACCCAGCAACCGCACCCGGATAGAGGATGATCTTATGGAGAAAAAGGTTTTAGCAGTTATACAGGAATTTACCAAAGTTAAAGAGGTAACAGTGGAAACAAAAGATCTACGTGCCCAGCAGGCGTTGCAGGCAAAAACTCATGAGTAAACTCCCAATGTCTCAGTTAATTCCTATGGTGGTGGAAAAGTCGGGCCGATCTGAGCGTGCATTTGATATTTATTCCCGTTTATTGAAAGAAAGGATTATTTTTCTGAGCACTTCCATTGATGATAATGTCGCTTCTTTGATTATTGCTCAATTATTATTTTTGGAAGCGGAAAATTCTGAAAAAGATATTCACCTGTATATAAATTCACCAGGTGGTTTTGTTACTGCCGGATTAGCGATTTTTGATACAATGAATTTCATCAAACCTGCTGTGTCAACAATTTGCATTGGACAGGCCTCCAGTATGGGAGCTCTGTTACTTGCAGGAGGAGCCCGGGGAAAACGTTCAGCTTTGCCAAATTCCCGGATAATGATACATCAACCTCTTGGCGGTGCGGAAGGGCAGGCCAGCGATATCAAGATTCAGGCAGATGAAATCGTTCGTTTACGCAATAGAATCAACCTGATTTTAAGTGCCTGTACAAAGAAAACCATAAGAAAAATTGAGAGGGACACAGATCGGAATTATTTTTTGAACGCTGAAGAGGCCAAACAATATGGTTTGATTGATAAAATTCTTAATGGAAGAAGAAAATAATATACACTCGAAGATAATCAATATTCTGCTGATTCAG
>CAXGBX010000221.1:0-4466 GCA_964008195.1 uncultured Flavobacteriaceae bacterium | reverse complement strand
AAAGGTAAGCGTAACGTGGAGATCCTTAAGCAGGGACAAAATGATCCTTATCCGGTAGAAGACCAGATCGCGATCATCTACGCTGGTTCGAAGAACCTGCTTAGAGATGTACCAGTTGATAAAGTAAAAGAGTTTGAAAGAGACTATCTTGAATTTCTAGATGCGAAGCATAGAGATACACTAGATACTCTTAAAGCAGGAAAACTAACAGACGAAGTGACAGACACTTTAACTCAGACTGCTAAAGAACTTTCAGCTAAATATAAAGACTAGTAAATACCCCTCCCTCCCGGTAACTATCGGGACCCGGGGGAGGGGTTACGTTATAAATTGAAAACTAATTTCTCTCCATTGGGGAGATAAAGAGGGGCTTATGGCAAACTTAAAAGAATTACGTAGCAGGATTACTTCGGTATCTTCAACGATGCAGATTACCAAAGCCATGAAAATGGTATCGGCTGCAAAGTTGAATAAGGCCCAGGATGCAATTACCCAAATGCGTCCTTATTCTGAAAAACTAACCCAGTTGCTACAGGATTTAAGTGCTACATTAAATGATGATGCAGGCAGTAAGTATGCCGAAGAGCGCGAAGTGAAAAATGTTTTGATCGTTGCTATTTCATCTAATAAGGGTCTGGCCGGTGCTTTTAATACCAATATTATAAAAGCGGTTAAGTACAAGGCTAAGAACGATTACAAAGCTAAAAACATAGATGTCTATACCCTTGGAAAAAAAGCCAACGATATTCTGAAGAAGGAGTATGAGGTATACAAGAATAATAATGAGATCTACGATGATTTAAGCTTTGAAAATTCTTCGGTTATCGCTGAAGAATTGATG
Source organism: uncultured Flavobacteriaceae bacterium (assembly GCA_964008195.1). Lineage (GTDB taxonomy): Bacteria > Bacteroidota > Bacteroidia > Flavobacteriales > Flavobacteriaceae > Christiangramia. The sequence continues at coordinate 3,625 of CAXGBX010000221.1, read as the reverse complement.
CAATTGTTCCTTGATGAGAAGTACGACAAGATCGTTCTTGTGTACAACCAGTTTAAAAATGCCGCTACACAAATTGTTCAGCATGAACAGTTTTTGCCTATCGAACAATTTGATTCTGAAGAGAACAAACAACTGGACTATATCTTTGAGCCTTCAAAAATAGAGATTGTTAAAGACCTAATCCCTAAGTCGCTGAAAATGCAATTATTCAAAGCGCTTAGAGACTCTTTTGCTTCAGAGCACGGTGCACGTATGACGGCCATGCACAAGGCAACAGAGAATGCCACAGAGCTAAGAGATGATCTTAAACTTTCATATAACAAAGCAAGACAGGCTTCTATTACCAATGAAATCCTTGAGATCGTTGGTGGTGCGGAAGCATTGAACGGATAATATCTTACGTCATGCTGAATTTATTTCAGCATCTGTGAGATCCTGAATCAAGTTCAGGATGACTCGTAACTTAAAACCCTCATTTTAGAGGGTTTTTTATTTGGTACGTGTTTTGTTTTATACCTTCAAATCTAAAACCAGACAAAATGAAAAATGCACTACTTTTTACTACCGGAATTTTTATATTAACGCTGTTTGCTTCCTGCGGAAGCAATAAAGATCTCCAGGAGAGGGCTCCTGCACAGTTTAGTGAGGTTTATTACATCTATAATTCCAATGGAATAGAGTTAAATATTCCAGTTGCATCAATTCAGGATCAAAGAGTGAAAATGGAAGCAGTCTATTTTCATGGAATGAAATCCCAACTTGAAAAGAGTAAGGAAAAGCCAAATCTATATGTGGCAAATTTCCGTATGGGAAGCGATGATATGGTAATGCATGAAGATCCAAAAAAGGAATATGGTAACAAACCACCACAAATGCCGGAGAAAAGTCCGTTCTCTATAGATAATGACGAAGCTATCCTGGTATTTACTCAGAACGATCAAATTAAATATTACAAGCTTACAGGAATTGTGGAAAAGGAATAAGGCGAATGCTTTTATAATCCTGATTTATTCAGATATTTGTAAAAACCAACCTGCTCCTGTTGAGTACTTTAAAAAGATTTTTTCAAGACACTCTTATTTACGGCTTTGCGACGGTATTTCCCAGACTCATGAATTTTGTGCTGGTACCATTGCACACCGATATACTGCCTGCCCAGGAATATTCTGTTAACACAGTATTCTATGTGTGGGCAGCTTTTTTTAATGTCTTGCTTACTTACGGAATGGAAACCTCTTTTTTCCGGTTTTTCAGCCGTTCTAAGGACAAGTCAAAGGTATTCTCTACCGCTTTTATTGCATTAACTATAAGTACAATCTTATTTGCCGCCGGGGTATTTATTTTCCAGGACCGGCTAATTGATTTAATGGATTTGGATCCATTCTTTTTCCAGTTACTTTTTAGCGTGATAGTGCTGGATACTTTAGTGGTAGTACCATTTGCTTACTTAAGAGCGACCGGTAGACCGGTGAAATTTGCAGGATTTAAGATCATAAATATTCTGGTGGTAGTGATCCTCAATTTTTATTTCTTATGGTTCGTAAAGGATTATCCTCAATTCGCACCACAACTGGTATTGGATAATTACGGACCAAAGGATGTTGTAGGCTATATTTTCATTGCCAATCTGGCTGCCAGTGCCGTAACCTTTCTATTGCTGCTGCCTTATTTCTTTAAAACGAAGATCAGTTTTGATCTGGTTATTTTCAGACAGATGTGGAAATATGGCTGGCCCATTATGGTCGCCGGTATTGCCTTTGTGATCAATGAGAATCTTGATAAGTTGCTTATCAAGGATATGATTTCAGATGAGATTATGGGAGCCTATTCCGGTTGCTATAAACTGGCAGTTTTTATGACCATTTTTGTTCAGGCCTTTAAAATGGGTGCTGAACCATTTTTCTTTAATCAGGCGGAAAAGGAAAATGCTCGTGAAACCTATGCCGATATCCTGAAATATTTTGTCATCGCTGGAAGTTTCATTTTCCTAATCCTGGTTTGTTTTATTGATTTTTTCAAGGTTCTTGTTATTCGGGATCCTCAGTACTGGATGGCGATTAGTATTGTACCTATCATTTTGCTGGCAAATTTATTTCTTGGCATTTATCACAACCTTTCTGTTTGGTATAAGTTAACTGATAGAACACGCACAGGAATGTATATTTCTATACTAGGTGCTATAATTACGATAGTTCTCAACCTTGTTCTAATTCCGGTACTTGGTTTTATCGCAGCTGCCTGGGCTACGCTCGTTGCTTATGGGAGCATGATGCTGGTTTCTTATTTCCTCGGAAAAAAATATTACCCGGTTCCATATGACATAAAAAAAATAGGGGGGTACCTATTCCTGTCTGTTATTATTTCAGGACTTTCATTTTATGTGTTCCCCGGAAATTATTTTGTGGGAATACCCTTATTATTAATCTTTATTGGGATCGTTTATTTCTCAGAAAAAAAACAAATTCTCAAAATCATACAATCTTAAATTATGGAGATAAAAATCATTAATAAATCAGCTCATAAATTACCGCATTACGAAACTGATTTTTCAGCAGGAATGGATCTTCGTGCAAATATTGATGAGCCGGTTACACTTAAACCACTGGAGAGAGCGATCATAAAAACAGGACTTTTTATAGAATTGCCTCTTGGCTTTGAAGCACAAGTAAGACCACGTAGCGGATTGGCTGATAAAAAAGGAATCACCGTATTGAATGCACCTGGTACAATTGATGCTGATTATCGTGGGGAAATAGGGGTGATCCTTGTAAATTTGTCCAACGAAGAATTTGTGGTGAATAGTGGGGAAAGAATTGCCCAAATGGTCATTGCAAAACATGAACATATATCCTGGAACGAAGTTGATGCTCTTGGCGAAACCACGCGCGGAGCCGGCGGATTTGGAAGTACAGGAACTAAATAATAATAAACTAAAAAATTTATAATGAAAATTATCGTACCAATGGCAGGTCGTGGTTCACGACTTCGTCCACATACTTTAACCGTACCAAAACCGTTAATCCCTATAGCAGGAAAGCCAATAGTGCATAGACTTGTAGAAGATATCGCAAAGGTTTTAGATGAGAAAATTGATGAAGTTGCTTTTATTATCGGAGAAGATTTTGGAGAGCAGGTGGAAAAAGACCTCATGAAAATCGCCAATAGTCTGGGAGCAAAAGGCACGATCTATTACCAGGATAAACCTTTGGGAACTGGTCACGCCATCATGTGTGCTAAGGAATCATTGAGTGGTCCTGCAGTAGTAGCTTATGCAGATACGCTTTTTAAAGCAGATTTTAACCTGGATAAGGAAGCAGATGCCGTAATGTGGGTGAAAAAAGTAGAGAATCCTTCGGCCTATGGCGTAGTGAAACTTAATGATAAAAATGAGATCACAGACCTCGTGGAGAAGCCAGAGGAATTTGTATCAGATTTGGCAGTTATCGGGATCTATTATTTTAAAGATGTTGAAGTCTTGAAAAATGAACTTCAAAATGTTTTAGATGCGAAACTAACGCGTGGGGGAGAATACCAGATCAATGATGGTATCGAAGCGATGCGTAAAAGCGGATTAAGATTTGTACCCGGAAAGGTTGATGAATGGATGGATTGCGGAAACAAGAAC
>CAXGBX010000220.1:0-4498 GCA_964008195.1 uncultured Flavobacteriaceae bacterium | reverse complement strand
TCCACCAGTTCCAAAAAGTGGTGATTCTAAATTGGAAATCTGGTTCCAACCAATTTGAGGGACTTTTACGCTATTACTGAATCTCTTAACTTCAGCATCAAAAATCCCCAAACCCTTAGTTTTTCCTTCTTCAGATGAAATACACATTAGTTGCATTCCCAGGCAAATACCAAGTACAGGCTGCTTGAGGGTAAGAATAACTTCATCCAAGCCTGTAGATTTAAGCATTTTCATAGCACTACCAGCCTCCCCTACACCGGGAAAAATAACTTTATCTGCATTTCTAATCTCTGAAGCATCACTGCTCAATACCGCTTCATAACCCAGACGTTTTATTGCAAATTTAATACTCTGAATATTTCCCGCACCGTAATCTATAATAACAATCTTCATTAAAGCATTCCTTTTGTGGATGGTAAAATCATTTTTTCGGTATCTCTCTTTACAGCCATTTTTATAGCTTTCGCAAATGCTTTGAAAATAGCCTCTATCTTATGGTGCTCATTTTTACCTTCAGCTTTAATATTAAGATTCGCTTTAGCACCATCGGTAAAAGACTTGAAGAAGTGATGGAACATTTCCGTAGGCATCTTACCTATCATTTCTCTACTAAAATCTGCTTCCCAAACCAACCAGTTTCTACCTCCAAAATCTATCGCTACCTGAGCTAGGCAATCATCCATAGGAAGACAAAATCCATATCGTTCTATTCCAAGCTTATTCCCAAGCGCTTTATTGAATACTTCTCCTAAGGCTATGGCTGTATCTTCAATCGTATGGTGTTCATCTACTTCCAGATCTCCTTTCACATGTATTTTAAGATCCATTTGACCATGCCTTGCTAATTGATCTAGCATGTGGTCAAAAAAGTCAATTCCGGTGCTTATATCACTTTTTCCGGTTCCATCAAGATTTAATTCGATCTGAATATCGGTTTCATTCGTTTTTCTTTCAATGGAAGCCGTACGATCCTGTAATTTTAGAAATTCGTAAATCTCTTTCCAGGAATCGGTTCTAAGTGCAATATTTTTTTCTACTTCAGATTTATCATTTTTCACCTCGTCTGCTCCAAGGGCTTCGTGCGTATCTATAAAAATACCCTTACCTCCGAAATTAACGGCGAATTCTATATCTGTAAGCCGATCTCCCACCATGAAAGAATTCTTTAAATCATAATCGGAATTTCCAATAAATTTACCTTCTAATAAACCTGTATTAGGTTTCCTTGTAGAGGCGTTGTCTTTTGCAAAAGTTCGGTCTATCAAAACATCACTATATTCTACCCCTTCATTCTTGAAAGTTTTGATAATAAAGTTTTGGATTGGCCAGAAGTCAGTTTCAGGAAATCCCTCAGTTCCTAAACCATCCTGATTGGTCACCATTACAATCTCATAGTCCAATTCTTTAGCTATTTTACTCAAATAGGTAAAAACTTCAGGATAAAATTCAAGCTTATCAAGGCTGTCGATCTGATAATCTTCAGGCTCATAAATTAATGTTCCGTCACGATCTACAAATAATATTTTATTCATTCTCTAATTCTTTAAAAGCTTTGATCAGTTTTTTATTTTCTAGTTGGGTTCCTATCGTGATTCGCAAACAATTATCACACAGTGGCTGGTTGCTTCTGTTTCTAATAACAATTCCTTTTTCCAAAAATTGATTATAACGCTTAGTAGCATCATCAACTTTAATGAGTAGAAAATTTGCGTCAGATTTATATATTTTTGAAATAAAATTTACTTCAAGTAATTGTTTAGATAAAACAGCTCTTTCCCTCTTTATTTCAATGATTTGACTTTCTATTGATTCTGAATTAAATAATACTTTTAGTGATTCATTCTGTGTTAACTGATTCACATTATACGGGGGTTTTATTTTATTCAGAATGGAGATAATTTCATCTGAAGCATATAATACTCCCAATCGAATTCCAGCTCTTCCGAATGCCTTAGAAAAAGTTTGAGTTACAATAAGGTTGGGAAAATCTTCTAATCTATGTATCCAACTTTCATTATCTGAAAAGTCAATATAAGCTTCATCAATAACCACAAGCCCATTAAAATTTTCAAATATTTTTTCTATTCTATCTATCTCAAAAGAGTTTCCTGAAGGATTGTTTGGAGAACAAAGAAATATGATCTTGGTTTCCTCAGTCACCTGCTCAAAAATTGCGGTAAGATCTGGTTCAAAATCATGATTTAACAACACCTCTCTATTTTCGATATTATTAATATCTGCAAGTACCTTATACATGCCATATGTGGGAGGAAGCGTGATCACATTATCTTTTCCAGGTTCACAAAATGCTCTAAAGATCAGGTCTAATACTTCATCACTTCCATTTCCTAACAACATATTACCCGGTGAAACCTTTTTAATCTCTGATAGCTTTTCTTTGACGGATGTTTGCTGCGGATCAGGGTACCTATTCAATCCATTATCATTGGGATTCTCATTCGCATCCAGAAAGATCATTTCGGTTCCCTCTGTTTTAAATTCGTCCCTTGCCGAAGAATAAGGTTTTAAACCAGCTACATTAGGTCTAACAAGCGTATTTAAATTAAAATCTTCCATACTAAGTAATATCTTTTAATCTAAGACTTATGGCATTTTTATGCGCCTGTAAACCTTCTGCTTCTGCCATCAATTCAATAGAAGGGCCTATTCCTTTAATTCCTTCTTCAGAAATTTTCTGAAAAGTGATGGTTTTCATAAAACTATCCAGATTCACCCCGCTATACTGTTTTGCATAGCCATTGGTGGGAAGCGTATGATTAGTTCCCGAAGCATAGTCTCCAGCACTTTCCGGAGTATAATTGCCAATAAACACGGAACCTGCATTAATAATTCCCTGAACAAAATAATCTTCATTTTCAGAAGATATAATAAAGTGTTCCGGTCCATATTCATTTATTAGTTCCAAAGCTTCTTCTTTTGAACTTACCAAAATTAGCCTTGAATTCTCAATTGCCTTTTCCGCAATACTCATACGAGGTAATTCTTTTATCTGAGATTCAATTTCATCTGAGACATTGTTAATTAGAGCTTCTGAGGTTGACACCATGATCACCTGACTGTCTATCCCATGCTCTGCCTGACTCAGAAGGTCTGAAGCAACATAAGCAGCATTGGCAGAATCATCTGCAAAAACAAGCAATTCTGAAGGTCCAGCCGGCATATCTATAGCTACCTGATATTTTGTAGCCAATTGTTTAGCCACGGTCACAAATTGATTTCCCGGGCCAAATATTTTATAAACCTGAGGCACATCTTCGGTTCCAAAAGTCATGGCTCCAATCGCCTGAATTCCTCCTATTTTAAAGATTTGCGTTACTCCGCATAATTCGGCAGTGTAAAGAATAGCGGGATTTACATTGCCGTTTTTATCTGGTGGTGTACACAATATAATCTCTTCACAGCCGGCAAGTTTGGCTGGAATGGCAAGCATCAAAATTGAGGAGAACAAAGGTGCAGTTCCCCCGGGAATATACAAGCCCACCTTTTGAATGGCTTTCTTTTCCTGCCAGCAATTTACCCCATTGGTGGTTTCAACCATTATACGCTCTGTTCTCTGTGCTGAATGAAATTTTTCAATATTCACTTTAGCAAGCTGAATAGCAGATTTTAATTCTTCTGAAATTTCCGCTTCAGCATTTCTCACTTCAGATTTGGAAACCCTGAGATTATCCATCTTTATCCCGTCAAAAAGCTCGGTGTACTTAGCAACTGCAGAATTTCCCTTAGTTCTTATTTCATCAAAGATCTGATTTACTGTTTGCTCAATATCGGCTACTGTTTGAGTAGGTCTTTTTAAAATCTCTGACCAGTCTGCTTTTGCTGGATTTAAAATCTTATTCATTTTATAAATTTTCAGCCGTTATTAAATTACCATTTTTTCGATAGGCGCCACCAAAATTCCTTCAGCTCCATAGTTTCTTAGCTCATCCAGAACTTCCCAAAAACGTTCTTCATTAATTACTGTATGAACCGAACTCCATCCTTCTTCAGCCAAAGGTAATACGGTTGGGCTTCTCATACCAGGTAATAGCGTAATTACATCGTCAAGTTTCTCATTTGGAACATTCATAAGAATGTATTTCGATGTCCTGGCATTCAAAACAGATTTCATTCGAAATTGCAGCTTTTCAAGAATTTGTTTTCGTCCTTCTGAAATTTGTGGGGAAATAGCAAGTACAGCTTCACTTTTCAGCATCACTTCTACTTCCTTTAGTCCATTTTTAAATAAGGTACTCCCACTGGACACAATATCGCAAATAGCATCTGCAAGCCCGATATTTGGGGCGATCTCTACAGAACCATTAATAATATGAAGCTCTGCGGAAATCCCTTTTTTCTTTAAAAACTGGTTGACCGTATTTGGATAGGAGGTCGCGATTTTTAATCCGTCAAGATCTTTGATATTCGAGTAATTGAAAGATTTGGGAACTGCAAGTGATACCCGGCATTTGGAAAATCCAAGTTTTTCACCTTTTAT
>CAXGBX010000219.1:0-4504 GCA_964008195.1 uncultured Flavobacteriaceae bacterium | reverse complement strand
GCTAAGTTAGCCGGTGGTGTTGCCGTACTTTATGTCGGTGCAGCTTCAGAAGTTGAAATGAAAGAGAAGAAAGATCGTGTAGACGATGCGCTTCACGCTACGAGAGCGGCTGTTGAGGAAGGTATTGTTGCCGGTGGTGGTGTTGCTTTAATAAGAGCTCAGATTGTGCTTAGTAAGATCAAAACTGAAAACCCTGATGAAGCAACCGGAGTTAAAATTGTTTCAAAAGCAATTGAATCTCCATTAAGAACTATTGTTGAAAATGCTGGGGGCGAAGGTTCTGTAGTAATCAATAAAGTTCTTGAAGGTAAGAAAGACTTTGGTTACGATGCGAAGACTGAAACATATGTTGATATGTTGAAAGCTGGAATTATCGATCCTAAGAAAGTAACCAGAGTAGCCCTTGAAAATGCTGCATCTGTTGCTGGAATGATCCTTACTACTGAATGTGCATTGACCGATATACCAGAAGATAACGCTGGTGGAGGCGGAATGCCACAAGGAATGGGTGGCGGTATGCCGGGAATGATGTAAAATAGTAGTTAGACGCTAGATTTTAGACGTCAGACTTTTTTCATAAAAACCCGCTTCGATTTTTTGAAGCGGGTTTTTCTATTTCTAAAAAAATATCCAATACAGATTGCCATAAGGAATGGGTGGTGGAGTGCAGGAATGATGTACTGACCTGTCCATAACGAAAATAAAACAGTTATTTTTTGCATGAAATTTAACCCTGCAAGGTTTTCAAAACCTTGCAGGGTTTTTCAATTCAACAGGGACCCCGGGTTTTTTTATATTTTTAAATTCTTTCCATACGGAAAATCAATTTTTTCTCATAAACTCAAAAGCTCCTTTGCGGAGATTGATACCGTGTTCCAGGTAGGCTTTTAAACAGGCGAGGAAGTTTGCCCAACCTTCAGTATTTCTTCCATACCATGCAATTCCCTCAACTGTTGCCTGCATTTTTCCTTCCCTAATTGTCACTAGTGTGGCATTTCCTGATTTCTCCTCTAAAGTAATTTTTACTTCCAAAATTTGATCTTTGGAGCCTTCCCATTCAAAATTGATCAATTCATCGGGGATCGTTTTTATAACCTTCACCGGAACGTCCATATCATCGAACTCGGGAAATTTCCAAATTATATTTTTTCCTGTCTCCATTCTGCCGGTACTTTCAGAAATAAAATAATGGGACATCTTTTTCGGATTTATGATGGCTTCAAATACGGTTCCTAGTGGCTTGGAAATCTGAAGGGTGGTCTTTATTTCTAATTCCTGCATGCTAAATTATTTTTCAATAGAATAAATATCGGGAAAATATCAGAAAGAGAACTTTACACTTGCTACAACCTGAGAAGGTCTTAGTTCATAACGACTTTCCACATAAGAAAATTCATTTCCATAAGCGGTTATAAATTCAGCGGTATTCAAAATATTGTTCCAGCTGATGTTCAGGTCGATTTTTGGTTTTTTTAAGCTGTACTGGTAGCCAAGATTCATAAAATAATTACTTCCATTAGCTTCTGAAAGTGAGTTGCCGTAATATTCAGCTTCAGCATTTAAATATTGATTGTCTGTTAAAAAGAAGAATAGCCCCAGCGTATGTTTGGTAGTTTCTACCTGCTGAAATTGCTCATTTTCAAATGATGTTTCATAAAATGAAAAAGTTGCATCGTACGCTGTACTTAGCCAGCTAAAAATTTCAGCATCAAGATTGGCATTAAGGCTTAGGGTTTTATTTTTTACTTCGGTATAATTACCATTCAGTAATTGTTCCCGGGTGATAAAACTGTATTGTGTATTTATTTTTAAAGTAGCGTGCAGGTGACTAAAATATTTGCTTCCGTTAACATTAAAATTATTGGAATTTGTGAAATTCTCCCTTTCAATTGCCTGTAGTACAATGTTGCCATCTTCACCAATCTGGTTGCTGTATAAAAGATTGTTCTTGCTGCGGTTAAACGAGTAAGAACCGCTTAGGAATAATTGCTTTATTGGATTTCTATAAGAAATTGAAGTACTGTAGTTTTGATTTTCACGTTCTGAAATAGGGGCATTATACCTTTGTAGATTACGATAATTGGTTAAAATATAAGCATAATATAATTGCTGAATATTGCCAAAATTATAATTGAAGCCGCCAGAAATACTGCCTTCCCAGAATGCTGAAATTTTCTTATCCAAATAGAAATTCGGCTCAAAAACTATTCTTTCCAGCTTCCTGTCTTCTGTAAAATTTTCATCTTCCAGTTTAAAGGTTTTAAAACTCACCGGGGTGCTTAGGCGGAGATTCCATATTTCATCCTTGCTTTTAAAACGAACAGTATTTTGGAGATATATTTCAGAAGAAAAAAAATCTAGCCGGTTTTCAAAATCTCCATCTAACACCCGTGTGTTTCCATTTTTCACCAGGCTGCTGTTTAGTTGCTCATTTTCTATGGAAAATCCAATCTTGGGAGCAAATGTGAATTTTCCCAAAGCCTTGGTTAATCCGGCAGAGTTATCACTGAAAAAATGGGAGGTATTAAGGTATTGATCGAGTTGATTATAATCTTCACCATCATTTAAAAGTTCTGGGAACTGGCTTGGAATTATCCCCAATTGCTGGTTAGATTCCGTATATCCCGTGTTGGACCGGAAAGTAATAAGCTGTTTTCCTAGTGTTTTTAGAAAACGCAGTTTATTGCGCACCGCTTTGAATGGATTGCTTAGTTTCTGGTCAATTTCAGCATCTGGTCTATTAACAATTCCCCGCTGCGAATCCCAGAATCCGTTTAGCTCCAGCTGATTTTTTAAATAGTTTTTCTTCGTATTTTTTTCGAAGGTAAATTTACTTTGTAGCGTATTTACAAAAAGATCATTGCGGATATTTTCGGTTAAGTTTATTGTGTCGGTAGGGGTAAAGAAGCTGGTTTTAGATCTTCCTCGTTGTTGCTGGACATCATTTAGATAAGAAAGATTTACCTTAAAATCCACGTCCTTTTTCAAGCGCTGCAAAAAATTAACAGAGCCCAAATGTACATTATTGTCCAGCCATCTTTCTTGGGAAAAAGGCGGTTCAGAAAGCTGTTGTATAGACAGCCAGTTAGTTTTACCGATGTTTAAGTCACCCAGATTTTCAAAAGAAAAATCCCTGATTTCCCTGGAAACGTCGCTACCTGTATTATTACTCTGATATGTTACAATCGCCTGCCTTTTTTTGGTAAATAACATTGGGGTAATCTTACTTTTCCAGAGCAGGGGGGCCGTTCCCACACCAACTTCAGCAGTACCACTTGTGGTTATGTTATTTTTTAATTTGATATTCAAAGACGCCCTTTCTGAAAATTCCAGGCTGTCCAGGAGTTTTATAGGCTGATGATTTTCTAAGATTTCTACTTTGGACACATCATCGGCGGCCAGATTTTCATTGGCGAGATTGTACCTTCCTTCCAGTAAATCAAGGCCTTCAATATAATATTTCTGGATAGGTTTTCCCTGATAATAAATTTGTCCGCCGGGCTTTATCTCTATTCCCGGCATTTTCTTCAGTACATCTGCAATTACCCGGTCTTCTTTTCCTTTAAATGCGGCTACGGAAAAACTTAAGGTATCACCACGTTGTTCAAGAATTTTGGATTCAACCAATACTTCTTTTAATTCTTCTGAAGACGGAGATAGCTGTATTTCAAAATTTTGATTTTGATTCTGAATTTTATCAGTCCAGGTTTTATATCCTATAAAAGAAATCTTTAGATAAAGTGAATCTGTCAGGCTGTTTGCCTTTACCCTAAAGTTGCCATTAGCATCTGAAATGCCATACGCCAGAATAGAAGCGGAAGAATCTTTGCTTATGACAACGGTAGCCCCACTTAAAGCTTTATTATTTTCATCGTTTATTTTACCGCTAATCACCGACTGGGAATTAGCGTTTAAAGCGCTCAAAATGAAAAGCAGAAAAAAGTGAAGGCTAAATTTTTTCAATATTTAATCAAGTTCTATTGGATTATTTTCTTTGGCGAGCATTTCTGTAAAGGACTCAATATATTTCTTATGGACTTCAGGACTAATTGTTACGTTTGATGGAATACCTGCATATTCCATGGGATCCCGTCGATAACGGTGCCAGAGATCTTGCAGTTCTTCCTGAGAAGTATTTACGTAATGGTTCAGGTTAATTTTAAATGATTCTTTTGGAGAAAATTTTTCAAAACCAAAAAATTCAAAATTCCAGTACTTTTCGGTATCGTAAATTTCCAGAATAAGTCCGGGCAAACCGTTAAATTTATAGGGTCCGTCGGAGATAGCAATTTCCGGGGTGAACCAGGCTACATAGTCTCTGCCAGCAAAAGAGGTAGTTGCTTTTTGTACTTTGTAATCTCTAATTGATTTTGTCTCATCTTCAATTTCCCAATTGAATAATTCTTTATTTTGATCATAACGAAACCGATCATCCATTTTAGGAATTTTAAGCAGATAGTAAAGACTTGACTCATTATAATTTTTAACAATTTGATAATGAAAA
>CAXGBX010000218.1:0-4516 GCA_964008195.1 uncultured Flavobacteriaceae bacterium | reverse complement strand
CTTATTTTTTCTTCGGAAGCATCTGCATCATTATCTTCCTCCAAGTCTTCTTCTTTCTCATAAGGCATAGGATCCAGAAGATTGATTTCATTTACCTTTTCAGAAGTCAATTGGTTTCCAAGAGCTTTAATTCCTTTAATAGCGATAAAATCTTCAAGATTTATCTCTTCATTATCCCGGCGCTCCTTGCCCTTAAGTTTGGTATAAACGATTTCTGCCATTGGATAATAATCTGTGGAAACAAGCTCCAAAAAGGAATCTTCATGATCTGAAATAAACTTTTCTTCCTTATCTGGATGCTCAATCAAGAAACGCTTTACGTAAAACCGTTCTTTTTCAGCTTCCCAGTAAATCGCAGAAACCGGTTTATCCTTGATCCATTTTTCCAATACAATGATCTCACTGTCAAATCTTGTGGTAAGTTCAGGCTTAATAGTTTTTGCGACGCCATCTTGGGTGATAATAAGTAGCCGATCTTCTCCTTTAAACTCTCCAAGTAGTTCACCTCGTTCATCTACATTCAGCCTTTTCACTGTCTCATCAAACCAAATTCTACGAGGTTTCAGCGTAGATACACCTTCTTCTTTTAGTTCAATTCGTTTTACGGAATATTTGGTAACTATATTTCCTTTTACATTTCGGCCTTTGATAAGAATTTCAGCAAAATCAAGATCAAATTTTACCTTTCTAATACTTCCAACCTGACGAAGTAACACGGTTATAACTTCCGCTTCACCATTTGGATTGGCAGAAAAGTAAAGAACTTTGGAATCCTTTTTCCCCTGACTTAGATCATATTCACGATCCCTGGTAACTGAGGTCACGGCAAAGCGCTTCACATAAGTATTTCCAGCTTTGCCGTCGCGATACACCATATTGTAGGTGGTGCGTTTGTCCTTTTTCTTAAAGATCGCGACATGAATAATATCTTTACCGATAAAGGTTTTCGAATCGACTTTTGTAACCATCATTTTACCGTCTGCGGTAAAACAAATTACATCATCAATATCTGAACATTCTGTGACGTACTCATCTTTTTTGAGTGAAGTTCCAACAAAACCTTCGGCCCTATTTACATAAAGTTTGGTATTTCTTATTACCACCTTTGTGGCTTCAATATCCTCAAAAAGTCTCAGCTCCGTTTTTCTTTCTTTTCCGGTGCCGTAATCTTTTTTAAGTTTTTTGAAATAATCTACAGCAAAATCAACAATATTATCTAAGTGATGTTTCACTTGGGCAATATCACCTTCTAATGCATCAATTTTTTGCTGGGCTTTATCTATATCAAATTTTGAAATTCGCTTTATCCTAATTTCAGTTAATCGAACAATATCATCTTCGGTTACCACTCTTTTTAGATGTTTTGTATGTGGTTTTAATCCCTTGTCTATCGCTTCAATTACGCCTTCCCAGGTTTCCTCTTCCTCTATATCTCGATAAATACGATTTTCAATAAAAATTCTTTCTAAAGATGCAAAATGCCATTGCTCTTCGAGTTCATCTAATTTGATCTCAAGTTCACGTTTTAACAAGTGTAACGTGTGATCTGTAGATCTGCGCAATACTTCTGAGACTCCAAGAAAGACTGGTTTATGGTCTATAATCACACAGCCTAATGGCGCTAGTGAATTCTCACACTGAGTAAAAGCATACAGCGCATCAATAGTTTTATCTGGTGATAAATTATTAGGTAAATGAATAAGAATTTCAACTTCTGCAGCCGTATTGTCCTCGATTTTTTTGATCTTGATCTTACCTTTATCATTTGCCTTAAGTATTGAATCAATAAGGCTGGAAGTATTTGTTCCGTATGGAATTTCATTGATTACCAGCGTGTTTTTATCCAGCTGATTAATTTTTGCTCTAATTCTAACCCTGCCACCTCTCTTTCCATCATTATAATTAGAAATATCTGCAATACCTCCGGTTGGGAAATCAGGATAAATCGTGAATTTTTTTCCGCGTAAATGATTTATGGAAGCATCAATTAGCTCATTAAAATTATGCGGAAGAAATCGTGTACTTAAACCAACCGCAATACCTTCAGCTCCCTGAGCAAGCAACATCGGAAATTTAACAGGCAGGTTTACGGGTTCCTGTTTTCTACCATCATAAGAGAGTTGCCATTCGGTTAATTTGGGGCTGTAAAGAACTTCTAATGCGAATTTTGAAAGCCTGGCTTCAATATAACGAGGTGCCGCCGCACGGTCACCAGTTAGAATATTACCCCAGTTACCCTGGGTATCTATAAGAATATCTTTCTGGCCAATTTGAACCATGGCATCACCAATACTTGCATCACCGTGTGGATGATACTGCATCGTATGCCCAACGATATTAGCAACTTTATTATACCGACCGTCATCAAGATCTTTCATAGAGTGCATGATGCGGCGCTGTACAGGTTTAAATCCGTCTTCTATTGCAGGTACCGCCCGTTCCAGGATCACGTATGAAGCATAATCCAGGAACCAGTCTTTATACATGCCGGTTACCTTTATAAGTTCTTCTTTACTTTCAAACTGCTCGTCCTGAGCTCCTTCTTGGTTTTCTTCCATTAGGCAGTAACTTTAGGAGTGGTTTCTAATACCTTATTTAAGGAATCTACCATTCCCTTTTTCTTTTTTCGGGTTAAAAATGTTGTATTGAAGGTATATTTTCTATAGCCTTTCTTTCTTCTGGATTTTATATAAATCGTTAATGCGGAATACATTCCAAAATCAACGAAACTGAATTTTCCCAGCTTACGTTTTGGAAATTCCGCTTTTTTTACTCGGTATTCCATGAATTTTGAAAAGAAAACTCCATTGTTTTTAAAATTGAGCGTTTCACCATCGCTGTCAAAATCGAAAGCCTGACCAATTTTATGAACATATAAGCCAATCAATAGTGTTACAATATTGGGAATAAAATGGCTAAAACTTATCTCCTGCTCTGTATCTGAGGCCATGATCTCTATATTCACAAAAATATTTGTCACAAATACCGCAACCAAAACAATATAAATGGAAGGTATTATCTTAACCTCGCTTTTATTGGTGAACCTCATATTTTCAGATCTTCAACAAGGTCAAGTTCAAATTTGAGATTATCAATAATAAACTCCTGACGATCTGGAGTATTTTTTCCCATATAGAAACTTAGCATTTCTTCAATAGACTTATCTTTATCCAGCATCACAGGATCTAAACGAATATTATCCCCTATAAAATGAACAAATTCATCTGGAGAAATCTCGCCCAAACCTTTAAATCGGGTGATCTCAGGTTTTCCGGAAAGTTTATCAATAGCCTGCCTACGCTCCATTTCACTATAACAATAGATCGTCTCCTTTTTGTTACGCACTCTGAACAAGGGCGTTTGCAGAATATATAAATGGTTTTCTTTGATCAATTCAGGAAAGAACTGAAGGAAAAAAGTGATCAATAATAAACGAATATGCATCCCATCCACATCGGCATCTGTTGCGATCACAATATTATGATATCTTAAATCTTCTAAGGAATCTTCTATATTCAATGCAGCCTGCAACAGGTTAAATTCCTCGTTTTCGTAAACGATCTTTTTTGAAAGTCCGTAGCTGTTCAAAGGTTTCCCTTTTAAACTAAAAACCGCCTGGGTTACCACATCACGACTTTTGGTGATAGAACCACTCGCAGAGTCCCCCTCCGTAATAAAGAGGGTGGTTTCTAAACAACGTTCATGTTTACTATCTCCAAGGTGAACCCTGCAATCCCTTAATTTCTTGTTATGAAGACTGGCTTTTTTAGCTCTGTCTTTCGCCAATTTTCTAATTCCGGAAAGATCTTTTCGTTCTCTCTCTGCCTGAAGTATTTTTCGCTGTAGACTTTCAGCTGTTTCAGCATTTTTGTGCAGGTAATTATCAAGATATCTTTTTACGAAATCGTTGATATAAGTTCTTACGGTTGGAAGTTTTCCGCCCATATCTGTAGAACCGAGTTTGGTTTTGGTCTGACTTTCAAAAACCGGCTCCATCACCTTAATACTTATTGCGGCTACAATAGATTTTCTAATATCACTGGCTTCGTAATTTTTTCCGTAGAATTCACGAACAGTTTTGACGATAGCTTCTCTAAAAGCTGCAAGATGGGTTCCTCCCTGTGAAGTATTTTGTCCATTTACGAATGAATGATATTCTTCGCTATATTGAGATTTGCTATGGGTGATGGCTACTTCAATATCTTCCCCTTTTAAATGAAGAATTGGATATAACATATCATCTTCATGGATGCTATCACCCAATAGATCTTTAAGACCGTTTTCAGAATAAAATTTTTCTCCGTTGAAAACTATGGTTAATCCCGGGTTGAGATACACATAGTTTTTAAGCATTTTCTCTATATACTCATTTCTGAATTTATAGTTTTTAAATATAAGCTCATCTGGAATAAAAGTGATCTTTGTACCTCGCCTTCTTGAAGTTTCGTCAAGATGCTCTTCATCCTGAAGTTCTCCCTTTGCAAACTCGGCAGCATGGCTTTTGCCATCACGAGAA
>CAXGBX010000217.1:0-4543 GCA_964008195.1 uncultured Flavobacteriaceae bacterium | reverse complement strand
CTTTTTCCTTTTATTTTCTTATTAATTGTTTTACTAGTAAGCTGTAATAACAAGAAAGAAAAGACAATTGAAGTCAAATCAGAAGCGAAAAGACCTAATATCGTTTTTATAATGACTGACGATCATGCTGCACAAGCAATAAGTGCATATGGTCATCCTGTGAGTCTAAAAGCACCAACACCTAATATTGATCGAATAGCAACTAATGGAGCTAAATTTTTAAATAATTTCTGCACCAATTCTATATGTGGACCCAGCCGAGCGGTTATACTTACAGGGAAATTCAGCCATATTAATGGATTCAGGATGAACGGGGAAGTATTTGATGGTTCACAGCCCACGCTTCCTAAATTTCTAAAAAAAGCGGGATATCAAACTGCTATTGTTGGGAAGTGGCATCTACACGGCAAACCGCAGGGATTTGATTACTGGAACGTCCTTAATGATCAGGGAAATTATTATAATCCAGAATTTATTCAGGAAAATGACACCAGTATTGTCAATGGATACGCCACTGATATTATTACAGATATGGGAATTGACTGGATGAAAACCAGGAAAAACAAAGATGAACCTTTCTTTTTAATGGTTCACCATAAAGCTCCCCATCGTAACTGGATGCCACCACTTAGACATATTAATACCTATGATTCAATTACTTTTCCCCTACCAGACACCTATTTTTCTGATCATGAGGGACAAGTTGCCGCTCAACAACAACTCCAAACGATCTATGAAGACATGTATGAAGGCCATGATTTAAAAATGACGGTTTCCAAAGGAAGTGATTCCCTAAGGCATAATCCCTGGAAATCAGATTTTAACCGAATGACCCGTCAACAGAGAGATGCCTGGAATAAGGCTTATAGGCCTAAAAATGATGCTTTTCACGATGCCAACCTTAAGGGCAGAGAGTTGGCAGAATGGAAAGGTCAGAGATATCTCCGTGACTACATGGGTACTGTAAAGGCTGTGGATGAAGGCGTGGGAAAGATTTTAGACTATCTGGAAAAAAATGGCCTGACAGAAAATACTATTATCGTTTATACTACAGATCAGGGATTCTACCTGGGTGAAAAGGGATTTTTTGACAAACGCTTTATGTATGAAGAATCGCTTGCAATGCCTTTAATAATTCAATATCCAAAAGCAATTGAAAAAGGTACAACCATAGATGCTTTGACTCAAAATCTGGATTTTGCCCCCACCTTTCTAGATTATGCCGGAGCAGAAATTCCCGAAGCGATGCAGGGTAAATCCTTACGATCTCTGTTATCAGACTCTGGATCGACAGAAAATTTCAGGGATGCTGTTTATTACCATTATTACGATTTTCCAGCATTTCATATGGTGAAGCGTCATTACGGCGTTCGCACACAGAGATACAAATTAATTCATTTCTACGACGATATTGACACCTGGGAATTATACGATTTGCAGAAAGATCCAAAAGAAATGAATAATTTATATGGTGACGCGGCCTATACTAAAATTCAGGAAAACCTTCATAAAGAACTGAATTCACTACAGGAAAAATATGGGGTAACAGAAGAGGAATTTAAAACTACACCGAAGGAAAAAGTAGAACAAGCATACCGGAATTTCGCACGTCTGGCAGGGGAGAATCCTAAAACCTATCCTAAAGACAAATCGGTTAAGGTGAATTGAAGTCTTTTCTATGTTTTTTACGTTAATACTTTTTAGCATTAAATCATTATAAATTGGAATTTTTCCTATTTTTGGAAATATTCCAATTTGCATGAATTTTGATCGAATTAAAGAAAAGTTAGGTATTTTAGCCGATGCTGCTAAATATGATGTTTCCTGTTCAAGTAGCGGAAGCAAGAGGAAAAATACTTCCAAAGGATTAGGGGATTCTTCTGGAATGGGGATTTGCCATTCTTACACCCAGGACGGTCGCTGTGTTTCTCTTTTAAAGATTTTACTTACCAATCACTGTATTTTCGATTGCGCTTATTGCGTTACCAGAAGAAGCAATGATATAAAGCGTGCAGCTTTCAAGGTTCAGGAAGTTGTAGATCTCACTATCAATTTTTATAGACGTAATTATATTGAAGGATTATTTCTAAGTTCCGGAATTTTTAAAAGTCCGGATCATACGATGGAACGTCTTATCCAGGTGGCTAAAAAATTACGAAAAGAGGAAAATTTCAATGGTTACATTCACCTAAAAAGTATTCCCGGAGCCAGCGATGAATTAATGCGTGAAGCGGGGCTATATGCTGATAGACTCAGCGTAAATATTGAAATTCCGACGAAATCTGGTTTAAAATTGCTTGCTCCTGAAAAGAATCATGAAGATTTTATGAAACCTATGAAAAAGGTAAAGAATGAAATTCTTCAATATAAAAGCGAATCCAGGTTGATTAAAAGTACTCCTAAATATGCTCCTGCCGGCCAGAGTACTCAAATGATTGTAGGAGCAACCGGAGAAAGCGATCGTGATATTATGTATTCTTCCGCATTCTTTTATAAAAATTATAATATGAAACGGGTTTATTATTCAGGATATGTACCAATAAGTAACGACCCAAGGCTTCCGGCTCTCAATTCAGAAGTTCCCATGCTCCGGGAAAACAGGTTGTATCAAACCGACTGGCTCATGCGCTTTTATGGGTTTGACATTCGTGAATTATTAAATGAGGATTTTCAATTTCTGGATATGGATATCGACCCAAAATTAAGTTGGGCTTTACGAAATCGCCACCTTTTTCCGGTTGATATAAATAAAGTAGATAAACAGCTACTTCTAAGAATTCCGGGAATAGGTTTAAAATCTGTCAATAAGATCATGAATGCTAGAAGATTCAGAAAATTAAACTGGGATCACCTAAAAAAGATAGGCATAGCTTCTAATAGAGCAAAGTACTTTATCACCTGTGATTCCAGAGAAAAAGAATTACGTGACCTTTCTAGTGAAAATCTGAAATCTATAATAATTCAGAATTCTCAGAGTAAGTTTAGAAATGACCTGAATAATCAATTAAGTCTATTTTGATGCATGAAACGGTTTTAAAATATGATGGGAGTTTTAAAGGTTTTCTCACCTGTATTTTCAATGCTTATGACTTAAAGTTAAAAGTTGTGGAAATTGTCCCCGAAGGAGAGGATCAAAAACAATTATTCAGTGAAACTGAGGAAATCATTACTAATGAATTAAAAGCACAAAGAGTTCTTAAGGGTTTACGAGCAAAAGTTTCCTTAAATACAATGAAGAGAATACAATGGTCTTTTCTAAGTGAATCTCCCGGTGTTGAGATGAGATTATATCATATGGTTCAGTATATATTTTCGACAAAACAGAAAGTAGATACAGATTATTCTCATCCTTCGGTTCTTTACATCTCCAATCTCGCCAAACAAGTAGGTAGGGAAAAACATCGAATGGAAGCCTTTGTAAGATTCAGACTTACGAAAGATGATATTTACTTTGCCATTATTGAACCTGATTTTAATGTTCTCCCAATCATTACACCACATTTTAAAAACAGGTATGCAGATCAAAAATGGTTGATCTATGATATTCAGCGCAAAATAGGGGTGTATTATGATCAATATAATACAGAATTTGTTTCTATAGACTTACCTCAGGATTTAGGCATTTCTGGAGGAAATTCAGAATATTTTGAGCCAGAAGAAATTTACTTTCAGCGATTATGGAAAGAATATTTTGACTCAACAAATATCAAGAGTCGAGTAAATATGCGCCTTCACATACAACACATCCCTAAACGTTATTGGAAATATTTAAGTGAAAAGAGTCCTTTTGCATAATTAAAATTTGTTTAACTTTGTTGCTTCAACTAATTAAACATTTTAACAATGAAAAAATTATTTTTACTATTTGCTGTTGCAACAATGTCTCTTTCAATCTACTCTTGTAGAGAAACTACTGAAGAAAAAATGGAAGAAGATGTAGAACAAGTAGGTGAAGACATGGAAAATGAAATGGAAGAAGCTGGTAACGAAATTGAAGAAGCCGGTGAAAACATGGAAAATGAAATGGAAGAAGAAGTAGAAGGAACTGACGATATGAATGCAGATGATGATATGTAATCATTTTCTTTCTATATAAAATTAAAGCCATTCATTTGAATGGCTTTTTTGATTAAACTAAATTTTATAACTATGAAAAAATTAGCGATTTTGATGATGGCTGCAACCTTCAGCCTTTCTATCTACTCTTGTCGTGAAACCACCCAGGAGAAAACTGAAGAAGCTGCAGAAGCCATAGGTGAAGATATTGAGGCTGGAGCCAAAGAAGCAGGTGAAAAAATTGAAAAAGGCGCAGAAAAGCTAGAACAGGAAATCGATGAAGAAATTCACGAGACTGATGATGTAAATGGCGAAGAAGCTACAGATGATGCGGCTTAAGTGAAGGTGATCATATTACGAAAATATGAGGCTGTCTAAAATACTGATTTCGTCAAGTTGAACTTGATTCAGCTTCTAATTGATTCTGATTTTCAGGACTATCTCATAAACTGTGTAAATAGAAAAAATAACAGGGGTCGCGACCCCT
>CAXGBX010000216.1:0-4602 GCA_964008195.1 uncultured Flavobacteriaceae bacterium | reverse complement strand
GCAAATATAATTATTGAAGTTGAGTAAATTCATAATTTCTATTTAATTTCGAACACATAAATCTTAATGAAATGAATGATTTACCGGCATCTTTAGATTCAGTATGCTATTCTGAAAATGGATATTCCAGATTGAATGAATTTTTAAAAAACAATAAAGCTTCTAAAGTTTTTATTCTGGTAGACAGCAATACACATGAACATTGTCTTTCAAAATTCCTTCAAGAAATTAATAATAATGTTCAAACTGAAGTTATTGAAATTGAAGCCGGTGAAGAGTTTAAAAATCTACAAACCTGTGAAGGGGTTTGGAATGTGCTTTCTGAACTGGAAGCCGATAGAAAAAGTCTTCTTATTAACCTAGGAGGCGGCGTAGTTACGGATCTTGGCGGGTTCGTAGCGTCAACTTTTAAACGCGGAATAAAATTTATCAATATCCCCACTACCCTACTTTCGATGGTGGATGCTTCAGTTGGAGGTAAAACAGGCGTAGATCTTGGAAATCTGAAAAACCAGATAGGAGTTATCAATCAGCCGGAATTGGTACTTATTGATTCTTCTTATCTCGCGACCCTATCTTCCCAAGAAATGAGAAGCGGACTTGCAGAGATCTTAAAACATGGATTAATTGCCAGTGAGACATATTGGAACAAAGTTTCCAATCTTTCAGAATTAAATCTTGAAGATCTGGACACTATTATAAAAGAATCGGTAGAAATTAAAGCAAAGATTGTAGATAAAGATCCGCTGGAGAAAAATATAAGAAAAACACTCAATTACGGCCACACCCTGGGACATGCTATAGAGTCATATTGTCTTACACATCCTGAGAAGAGTAAACTATTACATGGTGAAGCAATTGCTGTGGGAATGATTTTAGAGACTTATCTATCTGTTCAACTAAAGAACTTTCCTGAAACGAAATTTAACCAGATCACCAAGGTGATCAGGAATATGTATGGAGCCGAGGATTTTTCAGAAGAAGACATTAAACAGATCAAGGAACTTATGAAATTTGATAAAAAAAATGAACATGGAAATATCAATTTTGTATTGCTGGAAGAGATTGGAAAGCCGGTTTATGACGTCCTTGTTCCAGACGAACTAATACAAAAAGCGTTTAATTTCTATTCAAATAATTGAAATTTAATTCATTAAAAATTTATATAATATCCGCTACAAGTCTTGTATAAGATTTATATTTTTATTTATACTTGCATAAACCAATCAAACTATGAAAAGGATAATCGTAGATTACAAAAAGCTAACTCCGGAAATTTTAGGACTGCTTGTAGATAAGTATCCAGACGGCTATGATGATGACCAGGTCATTTCATTTAAAAACGCTAAAAATGAAACGGTAGATGCCGTGGAAGTACGAACTGAGGACACAGTTTATCTCGTTAAGGTTAGTACGCGTTTGGAGAACACAATGGCTAATTTTGATGAAGAGGACTACGATGATTCAGAATTCAACGATCCTATTGTTGATATTCCTGAAAAAGATGAGGATTCAGAAGAAGATGAGGACGAGGATAAATAGAATTTCTTATAGGTAACCTGAAGATAATTTGAATCTAAAGTATAAAAAAAGGAACGAGTTATCGTTCCTTTTTCTTTTTCAATATTTTTCAAAAATTAGGCATGCTGCAAATCGTGCTTACCTTCTTTAATTTCTTCAATTACTTTTGCATTAAAAGCTGGAAGATCATCTGGATTTCTACTGGTTACTAAAGCTTCATCTACCACCACTTCTTCATCTACCCATAGAGCTCCGGCATTCTCGAGATCTTTTCTGATAGAGTTAAAAGAAGTCATTGTTCTACCTTGAACCACCTCTGCACTGATCAAAGTCCAAGGTGCATGGCAAATAGCCGCTACTGGTTTGCTTTGCTTAAAGAAATCCCTTATAAAAATCAAGGCACTGTCTTCTCTTCTCAGCTTATCCGGGTTAATTACTCCCCCTGGAAGTACTAAAGCATGATAGTCTTTCGCAGACACTTCATCTAAAGTCTTATCTACATCATATTCCTTTCCCCAGTTATCTTTATCCCAGGATTTGATTTTTCCCTTTTCAAGACTTACTATTTCCACTTTAAATCCTTCTTTCTCCATTGCATCTTTTGGAGATGAAAGTTCACTTTCTTCAAACCCATGTGTTGCTAATATTGCAATTCTCTTTTCCATAATAAAGTTTATTTTTTTGATTCTCTGTAAAGATAAAAACTGTCTCAGGGAAACTATATTAAGGCTCTACTAAAATATATACCTTAAAGTTAAAGCTTTATTAAGTTGTGGTTGAATCATCATTTTTAGCATTTTCCTCATCCATATCCAGATAAGATTTTAAGCGATCTACAATTTGTTTTTCTTCTTTTAATTGTACTCTGCGTTCTTCCAGTTTTTTCATTTCCTGATAGATTGCAGGTTCCCCAAACCGATTTGGCACAACCTTTTCTTTTTTGATTAGAGCGTATTGTACTGTGAATTCAGCTCCAAAAAATAAAATCAAACAGGTGTAATAAACCCATAATAAAATGAGAACTACAGACGATGCACCACCGTAAACTGAAGCCGGTTCGCTCTGCCCAAAATAAAAACTGATTAAAAACTCACCGATTAAAAATAATACCGCCGTAAGGGCCGCACCGGTATAAGTGGTTTTTAATTTTATCCTAATATCGGGTAGCAATTTGAATATCATCGCAAACAGCGTTGTGATAAAAAAGAAAGATAAAATGAAATTGGAAATATATACCGCAAAGTCAGTGATGTTTGGGAAGAAATGCTCTACTTCATCAGCTACAACCTTCATAAATGCAGAAATAACCAGGGCAATTAGAAGTAATAAGCCAATTACAAAGATCATTCCCAGGGAGATCATTCTGTCTAATACCATGCGTAAAAAATTGGTTTTTTTTGCCGCGATATTCCAGATATTGTTCATTGCAATTTTTAGCTGAAAGAACACCCCGGTAGCACCAAAAACCAGCATGGCCAGTCCAAAGACAACCGCCCAGGTAGAATCTTGAGAAAGGGCAGCATTTTCAATCATATTTTCAATAGACATGGCTGCATCCAATCCTATAAATTCCCCAATCTGTCCCGTAATTCTACCTTGTACTGCTTCTGTACCAAAGAAATAGCCAGCAATACTGACAACAATGATCAATAAAGATGGTAAGGAAAATAAAGCGTAGTATGCTATTGTAGCACTTCTTGCATAGGGTTCGTTCTTATCCCAGCTAATATAAGTACGCTTTAAAAGTTTGAAAAATGTTTTAATAGAATTGAACATTAAAGATATTTAGAGTTTATGATCTCTATATGGTGTAAAACATGTCCCGCCATAATAAAACCAATAGCTCTGGGTGTCGCGATCACATCGTTCATATTTCCTTCAATCTTAAGACGATCTTCTGAAAAGCTTTTATAAAGAAAAAGGCAGGATTTCCTAACAATTTCAAATTCTTCAATAAGACTTTCAGAATCACGCTTTTCAGCATCTGAATTTAGCACAAAAATATCATGATCAAATCCAGGTAATGATTTTTTCTCATTTCTGGCAAAACAAAGCGCTCTATATTGGAAAATTCGCTCTGTATCTATTATATGCTGAACCATCTCTAAAATACTCCATTTTTCAGGAGCGTATCTATACTGCCATTTATCTTTTGGGATAGACTTCAAAAAACTACTGAAATCTTCAGAATTATCTTTTAAAGTTTGTATAAGTTCGGCGTCATTGGGAATTCTATTTACATAACCGGCGTAAAACTCTCCAATCTCTCCTTTTCGTAAATCTGATTTTATCATTTAAGCTGAATTTCTACTAGCATTAATATTTCCGTATAGTGAGCGGGTTACCATTTTTTCATAAACATCGATCTTCTCTGTATTGATTTCAGAATTTTTACTTAATTCCTGAACCTGTCTCAATGCGTGTTGTTGAATAGTAAGCAATGGTAAAACTATTCTCTCTCGTGCCTGTATGGAGGCTCTTCCAGCCGGCTGATTTTGCATTAAATTATCGTAACCGGTAACTTTTAAAAGCATTTTTTTAGTGCGCTCAAATTCTTCAAAGATCAATTGCCAGAATTCCCCAAACTCCTCATCATCCTTCATATATGCAGTTAAAGGAAAAAATGACTTGGTAAGGCTCATCATACTATTTTCCAGTAAAGTCCTGAAAAATTCAGAATTTTCATAAAGCTCTTGCACTTTATCAAATTCACCTTTTTTATCAAGCTCTTCCATTGCGGTACCCACACCGAAAAACCCAGGTACATTCTGCTTTAACTGGCTCCAACTTCCTACAAAAGGTATAGCTCTAAGGTCTGAAAGATTCAACTCAGCTGACTTATTTCTTTTGGAAGGCCTGCTACCAATATTGGTTTTTGCATAATACTTTAAAGTACTCATTTTCTCCAGGTATGGTATAAACCGTGGGTGCTTTTTGAAATTGGTATAGGTCTCATAGCTTATTTCTGCAAGCTCGGTCATCGTTTCCCTATCAGCGTCATTTAGAGCATTTTTACCGTTGCTAAAAATTTCATTGGAAACACCTGAGCTTAATAACTGCTCGAGATTGTAAGTACAGGAG
>CAXGBX010000215.1:0-4620 GCA_964008195.1 uncultured Flavobacteriaceae bacterium | reverse complement strand
CACCAATATGATTATTGAGGTTGCCTTTGGTGGCTATTGTCTTAAATTTTTTAGAAAGAACTGCATTTAACAACTCCTTGGTAGTAGTTTTTCCATTGCTGCCAGTAATCGCAAGTATTGGAATGTTAAGGTAATGTCGGTGAAAAGCAGCTAATTTTTGCAGACTATCTAGAACATTTTTTACAACGATATAATGTTTTTGATCCTCGTATATTTTGTCGTCTACAATGGCATATCGGGCTCCTTTTTCTAAAGCCTCTTTAGCGAAATCGTTACCGTTGAAGTTTTCTCCTTTTAGAGCAAAGAACATACTGTCTTTTCGGATATTTCTTGTATCGGTATCTGCACCCGAACAATGTAGGAAACGTTGGTGTAATTGAGCTGTATTCATGAAATAAATCTATAAAAAAAGCCCTAAACAAGTTAGGGCTTTAAGTTTATTTTAGGGTACTTAATTTTTTAATTGCTTCTGGCGGTTTTGTTTTTATCTAAAGATTTAGAACCAACTCTAGACATAGCATTTCTAAAACCAATATAATCTGTTGCCATATCCTGAGGGAAGTAACGGCGTTGAGCAGGATCTAGCCAGTAAGCTCGATCTCTCCAGCTTCCACCTTTATATACTCTAACTTCGTTGCTGATTAAAGTTGTCCTTTTTTCCTTGTCATAACCTCTTTCTTGGATTCCACCTTCCGCACTGCTATCAGCATAAGTGAAATTATCATAAGTAGGGGAATTATACATTCTCTTAGCAGGATCTTCCTCTACTTCCTGGAAAGGCTGGTAATATCTGCTTGAGCTTTTATCACCATCTCGGTAATCTCTTTGATCACTTTCAGTATAATTCATTCTCATGTAGGTGTCATCTTCGGTAACAGGAACCTGAGCAATTTCACCGGGTAGGTTTCTTGCAACTAATTTTCCATTACTCAAAGTGTCATATACCACATCATCAGTTCCTACTACTTTTACAGTGCCATCTTCGTTGATGGCATGTTTAGTATAAACATTTCCACGGTAATAGTTAAAATCGTTAAATTCATCATCTACGATAGGTCTGTATACATCGGCAACCCATTCAGCAACGTTTCCAGCCATATCATATAGGCCATAATCGTTCGCTTCATATGTTTTAACCTCAGCAGTAATATCAGCTCCATCATCACTCCATCCGGCAATTCCGCCGTAGTCACCATCTCCTTGTTTAAAGTTGGCAAGCTGATCCCCCATTTTCTTTACGTCACCATTTCTGGTGTACTGTCCATCCCAGGGATATTTCTTTCTACCTCGGTAAGTGTTATAATTTCTAATCCCCACAAGACCTAGCGCAGCATATTCCCATTCAGCTTCTGTTGGAAGTCTGTATTCAGGATATATTAGTCCGCTTTCACGTCCAGGGAAGATTTTCTTTACTGGATTACCTGCATCGTTTGTTTCACTTAGCCTATCCTGAGATTCATCTCCACCCTGGCTAATTTCAGTATTTCCTCCATAAGCCTGGTTCGGGGTGTGAATATAGGTTTCGGTATTGAAAGTTGAAGAAGCGTCTACATCAGTAATATGTGCTCCTTCTTTGATGAAACCTTCATCTTCAAGTCGATATTCATTTACTCTATCTGTTCTCCATTTACTGAATTCTACTGCCTGGATCCAGCTTACACCTACCACAGGGTATTCTGCGTATGCAGGATGGCGTAAATAATTGGTTACCATTGTTTCGTTATAACCCAAACGGTTTCTCCAAACTAGTGTATCAGGAAGAGCTCCATTATATATGTTCTTATAATTCTCTTCGCTAGGAGGGAAGACGCGTCTTAACCAGTCAAGATATTCAAGGTACATTTTATTGGTTACCTCGGTCTCGTCCATATAAAAGGACTGTACGTGTTGTTGAGTTGGTGTGTTGTTCCAGTCGTGCATTGGGTCATCCTGAACACGTCCCATAGTGTAAGTTCCTCCTTCTACAAATACCAATCCGGGAGCAGCTTCCTGCTCTTTATAATCTGAATTGTATTGGAACCCGCCTTGATCAGAATTAATATCCCAACCGGTTGCGCGAGAAGTGTTTTTGTAATTGTTGGATTTATTACAGCTTAGTAAGCTAACGCCACAAACTACAGCAATAACGGCTTTTAAAGCTACATTCAATTTCATAGTATTCCCTTCTTTATGATAGAAATTTAGGCTTTGCAATATACTAATTAACGATAAAAGTACAAGATTATTTTGTTAATTCTGAAAGAGTCGAAAATAACATAACTCTCTGATATGCTACAACCTAAGTTCACTTTATATTTGGTTTATAATTAGGCTTTTAAATTTTCCTTACGAACTGAGGTAAAAACGTCTAAACCATTTAGAAATTATGCGAAATTATAATTTTTATCGAATAATTACGTCTCTTAATCCCAAATCGCAATAAATTTCATTAATTAGAGTTATATTCATTAGACCCTAATGTAATTGCTGTATTAGATTTATTGATTTAAACTGGTTGAGAAAGCATTTTCCTAAGGAGGCTCTTTCTTTACAGGAATAATACTATATATTTGTTTAGCATAACTACTACAATGAAAAAAATTACATTCTTTTTGATTGCGGCCATTTTACTTGCCGATCTTTCCGTATTTGCACAGGATAATGATAGGGATAGGGTAATCACTACAGCAGTACCTTTTCTATTGGTTGCTGCAGATGCACGTGCTGCCGGGATGGGTGACCAGGGTGTTGCAACGTCTCCAGATGTTTTCTCACAGCAGTGGAATCCTGCAAAATACGCTTTTGCTACTAGTGAAAATGGTGTTGCTGTCTCTTATACTCCTTACTTAAGTGAAATTGTAAATGATATATTTCTAGGAAGCCTTAACTACTTTCATAAATTGGATGATCGTAGTGCAGTTGCAGCAAGCCTTCGATATTTTAGTTTAGGTTCTATTGAAACCCGTCAGGGATTTGAAGACCTTCCGCTGTTAGTGAATCCGAATGAGCTTACCTTTGATGTTTCTTATGCTTTGAAGCTTAGTGAAACTTTCTCTATGGCCGTAGCTGGTAGATATTTAAGATCTGATCTTGGACTCCAGGATAACGAAGATCTTGGTGCGGCTTCCACTTTTGGAGTTGATGTTGCTGCTTATTATGAAGGCGAGCAATTAACCTTAAGTAGTTTTGACGCCAGGTGGCGTTTGGGTGCTGCGATCGCCAATATTGGTCCTAAAATGAAGTATGATGATGCTGGACAGGAGAATTTTATTCCAACCAATTTAAAACTTGGGGCTGGATTTGATTTTATCTTTGATGCTGATAATAGATTAGGAACCTATGTTGAATTCAATAAATTATTAGTGCCAACTCCGCAGGATTTTGATAATGATGGGGATATTGATGCTGAAGACGATGAAGAATATAATTCAACGGGTTCTATAGAAGGAATCTTTAAATCTTTTGGCGATGCGCCTGATGGTTTTTCTGAAGAGCTAAAGGAAATTACGCTTGCATTAGGAGCAGAATATTGGTACCGTGAAAAATTCGCCCTTAGAGCAGGGTATTTCAATGAAAGTGAAGAAAAAGGTTTTAGAAAGTTCTTCTCTCTGGGTGCAGGCTTTGCTTATGAGAATATTATTATAGATGCTTCCTACCTGTTTTCGACTTCTTCGGTTCCAAGTCCGTTAGAGGGAACGCTAAGATTTGGTCTGAGTTTCAATTTTGGAGAGAACTACAGTAACTAAAATTTCAATTCTTAAATCTATCTTATTTCTGCCTGAAACCTTTGGGTTTTCATTTAACTTGCCTTTCCAATAAATTTTTATGAAGCCACTTACGATTACTTCACGTTTAGAAGTTTATGATGATATAGAAGAAACTCCGGAAGATGTTCAGGATTTGATGAAGCAAGCTATAGGAGTTCGTGAAAACGCTTATGCCCCTTATTCGAAATTTAAAGTTGGCGCCGCGATTCTTTTAGAAGAAAATAGGGTGGTAGTTGGGAGTAATCAGGAGAATGCTTCTTATCCTTCAGGTCTTTGCGCCGAAAGAACTGCTGTGTATGCGGCTGGAGCTCAATTTCCAGATTCCCGAATTTTAAAAATAGCCATCACAGCGAAATCTTTAAGAAACAAAGTGGTTACTCCGGTTCCCCCCTGTGGCGCTTGCAGGCAGGCGTTGATGGAGTACGAAGTAAAACAGGATAAACCCATTGAAATCTATTTTATGGGTGAAATGGGAAAAGTTGTAAAAGCTGAATCTGTAAAGGAATTGCTCCCATTGGTTTTCGATAATTCCTGGCTATAAGGTTTTCGTAACTTTTTTGCAGTAAAACTGTTTTCGTTTCTTGTCGAAAATAGTATTTTTGTTATCCGCTTGGCAAAACCAATCTGTCTGGCCTTTAAATATAAATTTTAGATGAAGAAAATTACAAAAGCTACTTACTTAAAGTGGTACGAGGATATGTTGTTCTGGCGCAAATTCGAGGATAAGCTTGCGCAGGTTTATATTCAACAGAAAGTTAGAGGGTTTTTACATTTATATAATGGGCAGGAAGCTATTTTAGCCGGAGCACTTCACGCAATGGATCTGGAGAAAGATCGTATGATCACTGCTTATCGTAACCATGTTCAACCAATT
>CAXGBX010000214.1:0-4621 GCA_964008195.1 uncultured Flavobacteriaceae bacterium | reverse complement strand
TCTAAATTTGATGAATTGCCAAAACTTGCAGAACTCGGTTGCGAAGGAGTGATCATTGGCAAGGCGATCTATGAAAACCGGATTAGTTTAAAGCAACTGGAGAATTATATTTTGAAATTTTGAGCGACGAACGACGAATGATGAAGCGCGAACGTCGAACGCTGAGCAAAGAAATTCAAGAATAAAACGAATTGAATAAAAATGCAGGATTTAAAAAAGCGTACTAAAACTTTTGCTTTGGAATGCTGGAGATTGTGTAAGCTAATCCCTAAGACCAGGGAATATGATGCTATAGTGAGACAATTAATAAGATCCTCATGTTCAGTTGCTGCATATTATAGATCTGCTAATGGGCTAAATCTGATAGAGACTTTATTAATAAACTGAAAATTGTAGAAGAAGAGGCAGATGAAAGTCAGTTCTGGCTCGAATTTTTATATGAAATTTTTGAAGATGAACATGAAGAAATCCAGCGTCTCATCAAAGAGTCAGATGAGCTAATTGCTATCACTGTTGCTTCTGTCAAAAAAGTAAAAGGAAGATTATGACGAAGGACGAACGACGACGTACGAGCGAAGAACGTTTAGCGATGAAGGAAAATGACGAGCGTTGAGCGAAGAATATTGGCTGATGCAAGTCCTTTGTCGCTCAAAACTCAAACCTCATAAGAACGATTAGGTTTTCCACAAAAAAAAAGTAAATGAAAATATATATTAAAATGCCAAATGATATCGATTACTCATTCTTCTTCGCCTCAACTTCAAACCTTCTAAGAATGATTAGGTTTTAAAAAAAAAGAAAATGAAAGAATATATTAAATTATCAAATGCTACCGATTACTCGTCGTTCGTCGCTCAAACCTCAAACCTCGTAAGATGTTAACAAAAAGAATTATTCCCTGCCTGGATATTAAAAATGGCAGAACGGTAAAAGGGGTCAATTTTATTGACTTAAGAGATGCCGGTGACCCCGTTGAGCTGGCTGCTGCTTATGCAGAAAAAGGAGCTGATGAACTAGTTTTCCTAGATATTTCAGCCACGGAAGAGAAAAGAAAGACCTTAGCTAAACTAGTACTGGATGTTGCAGAGCAATTGAATATTCCGTTTACTGTAGGAGGTGGAATCTCTTCGGTTGAAGATGTGGATATTCTGCTGAAAAACGGAGCCGATAAGGTTTCGATCAATTCTTCTGCAGTGAAAAGACCAGGTTTGATTAATGAACTTTCAGAAAAATTTGGAAGTCAGTGTATTGTAGTTGCTATTGATGCTAAGAATATTGATGGAAAATGGAAAGTTCACCTGGTAGGTGGAAAAGTGCCAACAGATCTAGATTTATTTGAGTGGGCAAAAGAAGTGGAACAGCGTGGTGCCGGGGAAATTCTATTTACTTCTATGGATCACGATGGAACCAAAAATGGTTTTGCAGATGAGGCGCTGGCAAAACTTTCAGAAGAATTGAACATTCCAATTATCGCATCTGGTGGGGCAGGAAATATTCAGCATTTTCAGGATACTTTTCAGAAAGGAAAGGCAGATGCTGCCTTAGCGGCGAGTGTATTTCATTTTAAAGAGATTGAAATTTCAGACCTTAAAAACCAATTAAGAACAGCCGGTATTCCAATGAGAATTTGATTATAAATTTTCAGAACCAGAAATGTCATGCTGTCCCGATAGCTATCGGGATATTTCAGCATCTTAATAGAAAAATAATGATCCTGAAACAATTTCAGGAAGACCTACAAAAAAATAAAATGAATATAGACTTCAATAAAAATAATGACGGCTTAGTACCTGCGATCATTCAGGATTCAAAAACCAGAAAAGTTCTTATGCTTGGTTATATGAACGAGGAAGCATTCTTGAAAACGAATGAGACTAAGAAGGTGACATTTTTTAGCAGGACGAAAAATCGCTTGTGGACCAAAGGAGAAGAGAGTGGAAGTTTTCTAAATCTTGTAAATATAAAACTGGATTGTGATAACGATACCTTATTGGTAGAAGTAAATCCTGAAGGCCCTGTTTGTCATAAAGGCACAGATACCTGCTGGGCAGAAGATAATACTGCAGATTACGGTTTTCTATCTAAACTGGAAGGAATTATTGAAAGCCGAAAAAAATTAAGCGAAACTGAACCTGAACTGCGTAAGGAAAACGATAATAGTTATGTAGTTTCTTTATTTGATAAAGGTATCAACAAGATTGCCCAGAAAGTAGGAGAGGAGGCTGTGGAGACGGTGATCGAAGCGAAAGATAATGACGACAATTTGTTTTTAAATGAAAGCGCTGATCTACTATTTCACTATATGATCCTTTTGAAAGCTAAAGGTTTCGGACTAAAGGATATCGTGAAAACACTGAAAGAAAGGCATTAAAAGTTTAAGTTTAAACCGCTCTGTTCCATATATGCTAAGAATAAAATTAATTCGAAAAAGAGAAAGTTTCAATAAACATATTGATTACCAGATATTTGTTGATAATCAAAAAATAACGGTACTAAAGTACGGTGAAGAGAAAATTCTGGAATTTGAAAAAGAGGCTCAATTTTTAGTGGTAAAAATTGAATCGGGTTCTAGTGAAAAACTTGCTGTGGATGAGTTAGAAACAGGTCAGGTAATTGAAATTTCCGGAAATCGTTTTAAAAATAAGTATTTAAAATATGCCGGTGCATTGATCCCTCTGTTGGGACTACCATTTATCTTAAATATCGATTATAAAATAATCAAAATAGTTGGCGGGATACTGCTTTCAATATATCTGTTTTTTATATCCTATATGCTTATTTTTGAAAGACGAAAGTGGTTGAAATTGAAATTAATCCGCTAAACAGAAGATTTACTCTTCCCAGTTACCCATCTTTCCAGCCTTGTAATCTGCATAGGCTTGCTGGATCTCTTCTTCAGAATTCATGACGAAAGGACCGCCAAAAACAACTTTTTCCTGAAATGGTTCAGCATGCCCTAAAAGAAGAATACTTTTTTCTTCTGCTGAAATATTTAAGATCTCGCTGTTTTTAGAGAACTCAGCAAGATGTAATTCCGGAACTTCAATCTCATTGACTTCCAGTTTTCCGCGAATCACATAGAAAAAAATATTATCAGATTTTGGAATTTCTATCTGAACTTCAGATTTCTTTTCAAAATGAACCAAAGAAAGGCTTACAGAAGTTGGGGTATCAAAAGCTCCACGAATTCCTTTAAAGTTACCCGAAATCACCTGTGCGATAACTGTCTCTTCTTCATTTTTCCAAATCGAGATCTGATCTTTTTGGAGTCCGCGATATTCAGGCTCCATCATTTTCAATTGTTTTGGAAGGTTGACCCATAGCTGGAGAATTTCAAGCGGACCGCCCTTTTTTTTAAATTTATCTGAAGAAACTTCTGAATGAATTAGTCCGCTACCGGCGGTCATCCATTGCACGCCGCCCGCTTCAATTACACTATGATGTCCGGAGGAATCTTTATGCGTAATATCTCCGTCAATTATAAAAGTAACCGTTTCCATACCTCTGTGAGGATGTGGACCAAATGGCAATCCATTATTATCTGGTGGATATTCTTGAGGGCCATGATGATTAAGGAATATAAATGGATCTATCATTTGAAGGTCCTTCGTGGGTAGGGGAGACCAGGTTTCCAGATCTCCCATAGGCCTGTATTCAGCCTTATGAAGTTTTTTTATATTACTCATCTTTAGCTATTTATTCCTGACGTAGATAAGTTTAAATCTTGAATTTGCATTTTCCCTGGATTCGATTTCAAATTTATCTAATGAATGAATCATAGGGGTAAGTTTTTGAAATCCGTAATTCCTGGAGTCAAAATTAGGCTGTTTCTTTTGTAGTAAGCTACCAACATCACCTAAGAAAGCCCATCCGTCTTCATCGGCAACATCAGAAATAGTTTGAGAAATTAGCCTGACCACTTTTGGGGTAATTTTATCTACATTCTGCTTTCTATTTTCTTTTTCTTTGTTTTTACCTGTTTCTGAATCTTTAGAATTGTTTTTCAGGATTTCAATATAAATAAACTTATCGCAGGCGACGATAAATGGATCTGGGGTTTTCTTTTCACCTATTCCAATCACTTTCATACTAGCCTCCCTTAACCTGGTCGCTAACCTTGTAAAATCTGAATCACTCGAAACCAGGCAAAATCCATCTACCTTATTGGAATAAAGGATGTCCATAGCATCGATTATCATGGCTGAATCTGTGGCATTCTTTCCCTGAGTATAGCCGTATTGCTGAATAGGCTGGATGGCGTTTTCAAGTAACACGGTTTTCCATTTATTTAAATGGGGCTTGGTCCAGTCTCCATATATTCTTTTGATTGTTGGATTACCATATTTGGCAATTTCTTCCATCATTTCTTTTACGTGGGCAGATGGTATATTATCGCCGTCTATAAGGACAGCTAAATTAGTTTCCATGCATAATTATTTTGGTGATTAAATTTAAGGTTTAAATGATAAAGCTGGTAAGATTGGGATAAAAATGTAAAAAGAATTGTATGTCCGCTTAATGTTCAGTAAGGTCATATAAGAGTTATAATGTCGTTGAGCGCAAACGAAACTTTTCTGTCTTACCTTCGACTGCGCTGAGACTGACAAAACCTGCACTAGGA
>CAXGBX010000213.1:0-4633 GCA_964008195.1 uncultured Flavobacteriaceae bacterium | reverse complement strand
CCTATAATTGAATTTCATTGTTAAAGAATTTGTGAATTTCATTGAAAGTTTAATTATACATTAACTCGAAGAGGATGGCGCCGCTCAATTTTCTGGTTAATTTTGTAAATGAAAATGAATCGAACCAATTTAAAATCAAATACTATGAAATCAGGAAAGTTATTATTAGGGCTAGTATCAGGAGCTGTAGCGGGAGCTGTGGTTGGATTACTTTATGCACCTAAAAAAGGAAAAGATACGCGTAAAGCGATCACGGAAAAAGGTGATGATTATATCAAAGGAGCAAATAAAAGCATTAATGACTTTACAGATTCTGTAAGCCATAAAATGGAAGCTCTTAAAGCTAGAACAAAAGCTACCTTATCTGATTCTAAATCTGAAGAGAAAATTAACAAAGCGAAAGCTGAAATGCACGATGTTGCAAGTTAATTTGTAGATATAAGATTATATTTTTAAGCCTCGGGAAATCCCGGGGCTTAATTTTTTTTATATATCTGAATCTTCTGTAATTTAGGGGGCTAATAAAAATTTTACCATGAAAATCTTAGAACATATAAAAATTTTATCTCTTTTCGCACTCGTATTGTTTAGTCAGAATTTGATATCCCAAAACACTGATGAAAAGTTATATGAGATCATTGATCGTGTTTCAGCTGATAGTATCGAAAGTGATATCAGGAAACTTGCAAACTTTGGAACCAGGAATACATTTAGTGATACTGTTTCTGATACCCGGGGAATAGGTGCCGCCAGAAGGTGGATAAAATCTGAGTTTGATAATATTTCAGCCGACTGTAACAATTGCCTGGAAGTTTTCTACCAAAAAGATTATGTCACACCGGACGATGGACAACGTATTCCGAAGGAAGCATGGATAGTGAATGTAGTTGCCATTCAAAAAGGTACAAAATATCCTAATCGCTATGTAATCATGAGTGGGGATATAGATTCAAGAGCCAGCAATACGATGGATTTTACTACAGATGCTCCCGGAGCAAATGATAATGCCAGT
This sequence comes from uncultured Flavobacteriaceae bacterium, assembly GCA_964008195.1. Classification (GTDB taxonomy): domain Bacteria; phylum Bacteroidota; class Bacteroidia; order Flavobacteriales; family Flavobacteriaceae; genus Christiangramia. Next base: position 3,621 of record CAXGBX010000213.1, on the reverse strand, counting down.
GGAATGGCAGGAACTATGGAAGCAGCCCGGGTCCTCTCAAAATATGATTTTGAAAGCAGCATTATTTACGTTGGACTTTCAGGGGAAGAACAAGGATTATTTGGAGGAAAAGGCCTTGCTGAATATGCAAAAAAGAATAACTGGGAAATTATCGGAATTCTGAATAACGATATGATTGGAAACATTGAGGGTGTAGATGGAGTGATAGATAATAGAAGTTTCAGGATATTTTCTGAACCCGTACCTCCTACAGAAACTGAACAGGAAAGAAGAATGCGTAGATTCTATGGTGGTGAGGTAGACGGAATTTCAAGACAACTTGCACGCTATATCCATAAAAACGTGGAAACTTATATGCCAGAAATGAATCCAATGATGATCTACCGTTTAGATAGATTTGGACGTGGAGGACACCATAGACCGTTTAACGATCTTGGTTTTGCCGGTGTAAGGATAATGGAAGCGCATGAAAATTATAACCGCCAACATCAGGATATACGTACAGAAAATGGAATTAAATACGGAGACGTAGTTGAAGGAGTCAATTTTAATTACGCTAAAAAGCTAACGGCGGTAAATGCTATTAACCTGGCGAGTCTTGCCTGGGCACCACCTGCTCCAGATCAAGTTGCCATTGGCGGGATTGTTGAGCCGAGTACAAAATTGAAATGGGAAGCAGTTGATGGTAATATCGCTGGCTATAAGATATACTGGAGAGACACTACTGCCCCTCAATGGCAATATTCAAGATTTGTAGGAGATGTCACAGAATTTACCTTAGAGGGAATCGTAATAGATAATTATTTATTCGGAGTAGCTGCCGTGGGTGAAAACGGCCATGAAAGTTTGGTGGTATTTCCTTCCGACACGTTTAGATAAGAAATCTAACAATTAGATAGTAAGAGGCTATTTAAAAAGTCATTATTTCGTCAAGCTGAATTTGATTCAGCTTCTGATTGATTTTTATTATCGATCACTTAAAGATCCTGAAATAAATTCAGGATGACGTTTTACGACTTTTTAGACAGCCTCTTTTTTGTAACCTTCTTTCAGATAACTAATTAACAATACTTTACAGAAAGCTTAAACAAAATTAGGACGATCTCCAAGTAACTTAGATATCAACAAACCAAAAACATAAGATATGGCAGATATCAGAATAGAAAAAAAGAAGACAGTATGGCCCTGGATATTATTAGTGATAATTCTGGGGGTTTTGGCTTTCCTATATTTCTACGGAAGCACAGATGGAGATGATACGCAAACTACAGAGATGGAAGAGATAACTCATACAGAATCAATATTGATCCTACATGAAAATGAAATTGAGATAGTATAACCAAAAAGTATTGTTATGAGCACGAATGAAAAACATTTATATTATTTGAACGAGCTAAAAGATTATAAAATCAATAGCAAAGATCCTGATATACGAGGCTGGACAGTCAAAGATCTTGACAATAGAGTGATTGGTAGGGTAGATAACCTTCTAGTAAATAAAGATTTCGGGAAAGTGGTGTATATTGATGTGGAAGTGGACCAGAGTATTATTGATAAGAACCATGATCCCTATAAACCAAATTCAAACTCAGAGGTAAGGGAGTTTATTAATAAAGAAGGTGAAACCCATATTATAATTCCAATTGGCCTGGTAGATTTAAATCCTGAGACTAAGAACGTATATACCGAAAGCATAAATTATCAGACTTTCGCTGAAACTAAACGTTATAAACCGGGAACTCACATTAGCAGGGATTATGAGCATCATGTACTGGATTCTTACGATAGGGATCATTCTAATCGCGAAACTGAAATACACCGAACCCGGACCGCCTATTCTGAAACAGAACCCAATGAAAATATTGGTAGGCATGAGCATAATTCAAAAAGTGATGTAGAGGAAAGAATACAGAGGGAAAAAGAAAATCTCCGCTATAAATCTGAAGGTCACAATAGACCGGTAGATGATCATAATCGGGCTTCTCATCATCATGACACTTCAAAAAACCTGCAACCAGAAAGAACTTTAGATGATGACAGCAACTGGGTACGAGATGATCGTGAAATAGATAATGAAAATACGTACACGGAGAGACGACAGAGAAATAGAAGCAATGAGAATTTTTATGACAGGCGAGAATTCAACAAAAGAAACGATCGATAAATTATTCAATATTTAATAGAGAAGGAGGCTTGATTTGCCTCCTTTTCTTTATTTCTTCGGTGAAACAGACAAAAAGCTAGAATAGTCTTCTTTAAAATATCGAAGGATTTTTATCTAAAATTAACCTCTTTCCATCCTCCTTAATTTCAATGGGAATTTTATTTTTATATTAAATCCTGTCTTTCAGAATGATGGATTGCTTTTTCACTATCTCTAAAGTAGCAGGTACTTACCTCCATAGTTTCTATATTAGCCATCGCTTTCTGAACTTTTTTATTCTGTTTGGAGGAAGTCTGTCGTATATAAACAGCTTTAATATTTTTAGGAAAAGTCTTGCAGATACGTTCGTATAAGTAAGCATCATGCTGAGAATCATCTCCTAATAGGACGTATTCCATTTGTGGATAGAAGGAAACAATGTCCTTGATTTTTATAAATTTATGATCGTGATTTCCCCTACCCGATTTTACAAAATCCCGTAAACCGGTTTTAATTTTTTTGAGCTTGATTACTGCTTTGGGAAGTTCATGCATTTCTGCAAATTCATCAATAAAATCATATAAATTCCATTCACTGCTGGAAACAAAAAAAAATGAATTTGAAGCCTCTTCACTATCCTGACCCGCTTTGCTAAGCCTTTTATAATGTTTTACAACGTCTTCAAAAATTTTCCTTTTATTGATATTCTTTGAAAGCATCACATATAATTTCTTAAAGAAACTATTACTGTGAGAGACTAAAAATGTATCATCTATATCTGAAATTATACCTAGCTTCCCGGGATACGGTTTCAGGAGCTCTCCAAATTCAACCATTCCAAAATCATACATTTTGCAACTCACCTCATATTGATGCCAACCAGGCTCTAAATTTGAGGTAAAAGGTACTGTAAATCTAAAATAGCCATCATCCTGTGTCTTTGTGGTCACTTCAAGATCTTTGAATTTCAAATGAACTTCAAAATTTTCTAAAGGTTTTATACGGAATTTATGCAGGATAGAATAGGCATGCTTAATTCCTCTTTTTTCAATACTGTACTTATCTGGCGCCCAGGATTCAAATAAATGACCAAAGACCACAAGCTCTTCATCATTTACGTAACCACGGTACAACTTGAGGTCTAACTTCAAAATATTGGCGTTTTTTTAAAATTCATTCGATACAAAATAATTAATTTTAAGCGTATCCTAAAGTCGATCATATGAATTTTAAGGAAGTTTTATTGATTGTAAATCCTATCTCGGGACAAACAGATAAAGAAAAGATCATTTCTACGGTTCAGGAGAGATTAGTCGAAAGAAATTTAAACTTTCATTTGTTCTCCACTACGGGTGAAAATGATATGAAAAAAATTCAATCTAAAATTAAGGAAAGAAATATTGAAAGAATTATCGTAGCTGGTGGGGATGGCACCATCAATCTGGTTGCAGAAGCAATTAAAGAAACTAATATTACTT
>CAXGBX010000212.1:0-4642 GCA_964008195.1 uncultured Flavobacteriaceae bacterium | reverse complement strand
CCCGTCGCACGTAAGTGCGTCTATATATCTATGGAACTTAGGTGAGTCCGGTTCCCCTCTCAAAAATCCAGATCAAAAACATTTTTTCAACATAAAAACTTAGCAGATGAAAATTATCATTGCTAATAAATCTCATGCCTGTTATGCTGAGATCATTTGTAATACTATCGAAGAGTCGGCAAAAGTCCGGGGTACAGGAATTGCCCGAAGGACACCCGAATACATCATCGATAAAATGCAAAAGGGGAATGCCGTGATCGCCCTGGATGAAGAAAAGTTCGCCGGTTTCTGTTATATAGAAACCTGGAGCCATGATAAGTATGTGGCAAATTCGGGTCTCATTGTACATCCCGATTATAGAAATCATGGTCTCGCCAAAGAAATCAAGAATGTGATCTTTGAGCATTCCAGGACTAAATATCCGCATGCCAAAATTTTCGGGATTACTACTGGTTTAGCGGTCATGAAGATCAATTATGAACTGGGGTATCAGCCCGTAACGTTTTCAGAATTAACTGACGATGAAACCTTCTGGAAAGGATGCCAGGGCTGTAAGAATTATGATATTCTAACCAGGACCGAGCGTAAAATGTGCCTGTGCACGGGAATGTTGTATGATCCCGAAAAAAAGAAAGAAACTAAGAAAGTTGAAAAACCTAAAGGCATAAGTAAGTTCAATGAAAAAGCATTCCAGCGGTTAAAACATATAAAACAAACGCTTTTCTATAAGAAGGAAAAGAATGATAAATAGTAATTATTAAAATAATTCGTCATCCTGAACTTGATTCAGGATCTGAGGAGAAGCTGAATCTCCCGATGCTTCGGGACAGCTTGACCAACTGAATAAAATGTAACAATGAAAAAAGTAGTCATAGCATACAGCGGAGGATTGGACACCTCTTACTGTGCAAAATATTTATCTGAAGAAGAAAATTTTGAAGTTCATGCGGTAAGTGTGAATACCGGAGGCTTTTCAGAAGAAGAAATTAAAAATATCGGTGATAATGCGAAAAAGATTGGCGCAACCAGTTATAAGAATATCGATGCGATTTCTTCCTTTTACCAGAAAGTAGTGAAATATCTCATCTTCGGAAATGTCTTAAAAAATGACACCTATCCACTTTCAGTAAGTGCAGAAAGGATTATACAGGCGATTGAGATCGTGAATTATGCAAAAATGATCGGCGCAGGATATATCGCTCATGGAAGTACCGGAGCAGGAAACGATCAGGTACGGTTTGATATGATCTTCCAGATTATCGTGCCAGAGATTAAGATCATCACTCCAATCAGGGATAAACAGCTTTCAAGGCAGGAAGAGATAGAATATCTTAAGAGCAAAGGGGTGGAGATGAACTGGGAGAAAGCCAAGTATTCAGTAAATAAAGGACTTTGGGGAACCAGCGTTGGTGGAGCTGAAACACTTACGTCAGAAAAGGCTTTGCCGGAAGAAGCTTATCCGTCTCAGTTAAAAGATAAAGAACCAAAGCAGGTGCAACTTAGTTTTACTAAGGGAGAACTTACAGCTATTGATGGACAGAAGAATTCACCGGAGAAAAATATAGAGATCCTGGAAAAGGTTGCTTCAAAATATGCTATTGGCAGGGATATTCATGTGGGAGACACGATCATCGGAATCAAAGGAAGGGTTGGTTTTGAAGCCGCCGCGGCTTTGATCACCATTAAAGCCCATCATTTACTGGAAAAACATACGCTCAGTAAATGGCAGCTTCAGCATAAGGATTATACTTCCAACTGGTACGGAATGCATTTGCACGAGGGTCTTTATCTGGATCCGGTAATGCGTGATTTTGAAGCTCAACTGCAAAGTTCCCAGGAAAAAGTAACCGGAGATGTTTTTGTCACGCTTCAGCCTTACAGGTTTACTCTGGACGGAATTGAGTCTGAAAACGATTTGATGAATAGCAGTTTTGGGAATTATGGCGAAGAAAATAAGGCCTGGACGGCCGATGATGCCAAAGGATTTATCAAGATCCTTTCAAATGCCGGAAAGATATATCAACACGTAAATCAGGATTCATGATAGAAGCAGGAATTATAGGAGGAGCAGGTTATACGGCCGGGGAATTGATCAGAATTCTTTTGAGGCATCCTGAAGTGAATCTCAATTTTGTTTACAGCACTTCACAACCGGGGAAACCAGTTTCGGCAATTCATCAGGATCTTGTCGGAGAAACCGATCTTACATTTTTCAACCAGGTAAATAAGGAGGCTGATGTAATTTTTCTCTGTCTGGGACATGGAAATTCTAAAAAGTTCCTTGCTGAAAATCAGTTTTCAGAAAATACAAAAATTGTGGACCTGAGTACCGATTTCAGAATGAAAGCTGAAGATCATTCCTTTGTTTACGGCCTTCCGGAAATGAACAAGGAGCAAATTAAGAAAGCTGATTTTGTTGCAAATCCGGGCTGTTTTGCCACAGCGATCACTCTGGCAATTCTTCCGCTTGCGAAAAATGGCTTGTTAAAGGATGATGTTCATGTGAATGCGGTAACCGGCGCAACCGGCGCAGGAACCTCACTTTCAGAAACCACCCATTTCACCTGGAGGGATAATAATTTTTCAGCTTATAAATCTTTTGAGCATCAGCATTTAAATGAGATCGGTCAGAGTTTAAAACAACTTCAGTCAGATCATAATTCTGAGATAAATTTTATTCCGAATAGGGGAAATTTCTCCAGAGGAATTCATGCTACCGCTTATACTAAATTTTCTGGAGATCTGGAAGAAGCAAAAAAGCTGTATCAGGAATATTATAAAGATGCTGCGTTTACATTTTTAACCGATGAGGAATTGCATTTAAAGCAAGTTGTAAACACGAACAAATGTTTGTTGAGGTTGCAAAAGTTTGGTGACAAATTATTGATCACGAGTGTAATTGATAATTTATTAAAAGGAGCTTCCGGGCATGCAGTTCAGAATATGAATTTAATGTTTGGATTAGAAGAGAAGCTCGGGTTGGGTTTAAAAGCGAATTATTTTTAAAAGTGAAGAGTGAAGAGTGAGGAGTGAAGTGAGGAAAGAGTTGAATTGTCACATTGAGCGCAGTCGAAATGTGGAGGTTCTGAAACTTGAGATTGCGTCACTATGTTAACACTTCGCTGGCAATGACAATTATAAAGAATCTGGTTAGAAAGACCTCACAGGTTTTGGAAACCTGTGAGGTCTGCAAAAATGGTTGAATTAGGCTTGATGATTTAAAAAAATATTGATATGAAAATAGCAATTATCGGTACAGGGAATCTGGGGGTTTCCATCGCGAAAGGATTGATTTTTAGCAATGCCTTTACCACACTTTATCTAAGTAAAAGAAAGGTGGAGGATATTCAGGAGTTTTCAGAATACTCAAAAGTAACGGTAACTTCAGACAATCTGGAAGCAGTACGAAATTCAGATATTTTGATCTTCGCGGTGCAACCCACTCAATTTGAAAAGATTCTTCAGCAGATCAAAGATGAATTGACAGATAAGCATGTTTTGATTTCAACCGTTACCGGATTTAAAATTCCTCGAATGGAAAGCATTATAGGGGAGGATCATTTTATAATCCGGTCTATGCCAAATACCGCGATCGCTGTTGGAAAGTCGATGACCTGTCTTTGCAGTAATGAAAAAGGGCAAAAACGAATTGCAATTGCCGAAGCTATTTTCAACAGATTGGGGATCAGCATCATTATTCCTGAAAACAAAATGCAGGCGGCCACGGTGATCTGTGCCAGCGGAGTCGCATTCTGGATGCGTTTGATTCGAGCAACCACCCAGGGTGCCGTACAACTTGGTTTTGACGCGAAAGACGCTCAGGAACTCTCTATGCAAACCTGTATGGGTGCCGCAAGCCTGTTAATCGAATCAGGTAAACATCCTGAAGAAGAAATTGACAAAGTGACAACACCCAGGGGCTGTACCATCGAAGGCCTGAACGAGATGGAGCATAACGGACTCAGTTCTTCGCTTATTAAAGGAATTCAGGCTTCATTCAAAAAAATTAATAATATCTCAGATCAGTAATTATGGAACTATTTGATGTTTACCCGCTTTATGATATCACTCCGGTAAAAGGAGAAGGCTGCTATGTTTTTGATGAATCAGGAAAGAAGTACCTGGATCTTTATGGCGGTCATGCGGTAATTTCTGTTGGTCATGCACATCCTAAATATGTGAAAGCAATCCAGGATCAGGTAGGGCAACTTGGATTTTATTCCAATTCGATCAAAAATCCGTTGCAACAGGAACTGGCCGATAAACTTGAAGAAGTTTCGGGAGTAGATGATTATAGCCTCTTTTTATGCAGTTCGGGAGCTGAATCCAATGAAAACGCCTTAAAGGTTGCATCATTTCAAACGGGAAAGGATCGGGTTATTTATTTTGATAGGGCTTTCCACGGACGGACTTCCGGAGTGGTTTCCATTACCGACAATGAAGCTATAAAAGCTCCTTTCAACAAAGGTCATAAAGTAACTAAACTGGCTTTTAATGACACTGAATCTCTAAAAACCGAGATCGAAAAAAGCGATGTGGCCGCAGTTATTTTTGAGGTGATCCAGGGTGTTGGCGGACTTGATGAAGCGGATGCTGAATTTTATAAATGTGCCGCGGAATTATGCAAAGAAAATAAAGTGAT
>CAXGBX010000211.1:0-4643 GCA_964008195.1 uncultured Flavobacteriaceae bacterium | reverse complement strand
GAAAAAGCTGAAATTATTTCCCTGGAATATACCTTTTATCAATGGGGATTTACCGCCTGGGCATTTTACGGTCTTTTTGCACTTATCATTGGTTATTCCATTTTTGTTGAAAAAGCTGATGTAAGATTGAGTTCCGGATTTCAGCTTTTTAAAAAATTTAGATTTAGCGCTTCTTCTATTGATATTCTTACCATCCTTACCACGGTAATCGGCCTGGTAGCTGCAATAGGTCTCGGAACCACCCAAATCGAAGGTGGATTAAGTCATTTACAATCCCAGGAACCCGGATCTCTTTTGCTGAATATGGGGCTGGTTTTATTAATCTGCGTTCTGGCATTCCTCTCAGCCTGGGCGGGTGTGAATAAAGGCATCAAGAGAATCTCCAACTGGAACATTTACATAGCTCTCATATTAATGCTATTTGTTTTCCTATCCGGGGATATTTCTGAAATATTAATGAATTTCTTTAGTTCCCTTTATCATTATATCATTGATTTTATACCGCTAAGTCTGGCAATAGGTAACTACAATCCGGGAGTTCAATTTCTTACCGACTGGACCTATTACTACTGGGCATTCTGGCTCGCCTGGGCACCGTTTACCGGGATATTTATCGCCCGTATTTCTAAAGGAAGATCTATAAGAGAGATGATTTTGGGGGTTCTACTGATTCCTTCCTTGGGAAGTTTTTTCTGGTTCAGCGTATTTGGAACTTCCGCATTCGAATTAATAGAGAGTTGGAACTCTTACAATAATGAATTTGGAAATGTTTTCACCTCCATGTTTGTTTTTTTTGAAGCTTATCCGCTCCCTGTAATCACAAGTATTATTGTAATCTTACTTTTGATAAGTTTTCTGGTGACCTCGGTGGATTCAGCAATTTTTGTGCTGAGTATGTTTATAGATCGTGGCAACCCTGAACCAAATAAGAAATACCGCCTGGCCTGGGCGGTACTGATCCTTATTTTTTGTGAAGCAATTATCTTGTTGGGCCAGGTAAAACCAGACTCCAACGTTTTGACAGCTATGCAGAAATTTCTAATTATCAGCTCGCTGCCTTTTGCAATTCTGAGTGTTCTGATGATGTTGCTTTTCAGCATTAAACTTTTCAGAAGAAGAAAAGAAAAATTTTAGGTTTTTGGCAAAAACACTTCTGCCATCATACATCTGGCGCTACCGCCACCACAGGTTTCTATAGTTTGAATTTCTGAACTTAGAATATTACAATGTTTTTCAATTCGGGAAATCTGTTCGTCATTAAGACTTCTATGAGCCCTGGCACTCATTACCAGATATTTCTTCCCATCAGCTCCCTGAACCTGAAGCATATTTCCAGCGAATTCATGCATTTGCTCTTCAGTAATGGAAATAATTTCTTTCTCGTCCATTTTCAAATGCTTCACTACATTCTTTCGTTCTTTTTTGTCATCTATCGTATCAAGGCAGATTACTGCAAATTCTTCCGCAACGCACATCATCACGTTGGTATGATAGATAGGTAACCTTTTGTCCCCTACACTTTGGTACGCATTGAAAATTACCGGAGTGAACTCAAAATCCTCACAGAATTCAATCAATAAATCTTCATCTGCCCTTGGGGAAATTGCACAATAGGCTTTTTGGTGTACTCTATCCAAAATAAGACTTCCAGTACCCTCAAGGAAAACATCGTCTTCTTCAGCAACCGTATAATCAACAATTTCTTTGATCTTGAAACCGGCATCTTCCAATTCTGCAAAGTATTGCAACCTGCGTTCTTTTCTCCTGTTTTCAGCAAACATGGGGTAAAGCGCGATTTGCCCGTCCTCATGAAAAGAAACCCAGTTATTTGGAAAAATAGAATCTGGGGTATCATCTTCAGGCACATCATCAACTACCACCACATTTACTCCAACAGCTCTTAGTTTTTCCACGAAAATGTCAAACTCCTGGGTGGCCAGTTCATTTACATCATCTCCTTCTAATTTGGTCTGGAAATAATTGTTCACCGCAGTTTGTTCATTCATTCTGAAACCTACGGGTCTCACCATTAATATCGTATCTGTAATCTGCTTCATCATAATTTTTTTTAGTCCCTAATTAAAGGTAAAGTGGAACAACGCAACAAGCCTTCCTGTTTGGATATTTCAGCATAAGGAACTTCTTCTACTGTAATTCCCTGTTCTCTTAGCCAGCTATTCAACCTGGTAAATCCTTTTTCAGAAATTACCACATCTTCAGAAATAGAGAAAATGTTGGAGTTCATGTGATACATCTCATCTCTGGTAATTTCATAAACATTTTCTTTTCCGAAGAAATCCACCAGCCAGTTATACTCATCTTCAATCAAAAAACCTCCCTTATAAATAATTGCCATATTCTTTCCAACGGGCTGAAAACAACAATCTAAGTGTAATGCATTATCTTTTGCTACGTGGTTTGATTTTTTTAAGCTAAACGAAACTACTTTTTTATCGGGAAATGCCTTTTCCAGACCTTCTACGGCCTGCCTGTTGGTTCTTGCAGTTATGAAGTCCTTATAATCTTCACCTTTATAAGTTCCCACAAAAACATAATCTCCCATAGGCATCACGTCCCCTCCTTCAATATGAGCGTTTTCTGGTAACCTTATGATCTTTGCAGGATCTATTTGCTTTATTACATGCTCTATTGCATCAATTTCCTGATCACGATCTGGCAAAATATTAGATCTAACTAATTTATCATCTATCACAAAGGCTATATCCCGGGTGAAAATCTGATTATAGTTTTCGATAATTTTCGGTCTAAAAACCTCCACATCGTATTTTTTAAAAACAGCGGCAACTGCCTCTATTTCTTTAACCATATCCTCTTCATTGGGATAAGTTCCGGCCTTGATATGCTCTTGTGATTTTGGATCGTATGCCTCTTCCAGTGTTGGAATTGGGCCGTTACTTTTGGCTGTTCCAAGCACTACCGCCCTAAGCCTCGAGGTTTCATTATTGATATGCAATTTCATTGCTAAAATTTTGACAAATATAAAAAAGCTTCACCATGAGATGAAGCTTTTTCAATTAATTCATTTATGAGATAAATTGTAATTATTATCTGTTTCCAAGTGATTTAAAATCCCTAAGATTTTCACCGATATAAATCTGACGTGGACGGCCAATTGGTTCTTTTCTTAGTCTCATTTCTCTCCACTGAGCGATCCAACCTGGCAGTCTACCTAAGGCGAACATTACTGTAAACATTTCTACAGGAATTCCAAGTGCACGATAAATGATCCCTGAATAGAAATCTACGTTTGGATATAATTTTCTTTTTACGAAATAGTCGTCTTCCAACGCCTCTTTCTCCAATCCTTTAGCTATATCTAAAACCGGATCCTGAACTCCTAACTGACCAAGAACTTCGTCTGCAGATTTCTTAATGATCTTAGCTCTAGGATCAAAATTCTTGTAAACACGGTGTCCAAAGCCCATCAAACGGAAAGGATCTTCCTTATCCTTGGCCTTCTGCATGAATTTATGTGTATCTCCCCCATCTTCCTTAATTTTTTCAAGCATCTCGATTACCGCCTGATTGGCACCACCGTGAAGTGGCCCCCAAAGTGCAGAAATACCTGCAGAAAGTGATGCAAATAAGCCTGCATGAGAAGACCCAACCATTCTCACCGTTGAAGTAGAACAATTTTGCTCATGGTCTGCATGTAGGATCAATAGTTTATCTAAAGCATCAATTACGGCCTTATCTACACTATAAGTTTTGTTAGGCTTTTCGAACATCATCTTATGCAGGTTCTCTACATAACCAAGATCTTCATCTCCATAATTAAGCGGAAGACTATTCTTTTTTCTTAATGTCCATGCTGCCAGCACTGGAAATTTACCCAGGATCTTCACAATTGCCTTATACATATCCTCTTCTGAAGAAACATCTACTGAAGATGGGTTGAATGCTATTAAAGCACTGGTTAACGATGAAAGCACCCCCATTGGATGCGCAGATTTTGGAAATCCATCAAGGATTTTCTTCATCTCTTCGTCTACATGGGATTGTTCTTTAATATCATTGGTGAACTTTTCCAATTGCTGTTTATTTGGTAATTCACCAAAAATCAACAGATAAGCTACTTCGAGAAAATCAGCTTTTTCAGCAAGATCTTCGATGGCATAACCACGATATCTTAAAATACCCTGCTCACCGTCCAAAAAAGTGATTGCACTCTCGCAGCTTCCAGTATTCTTAAATCCAGGATCTAATGTGATAATTCCGGCCTCTCCACGAAGCTTTTTAATATCTACTCCTATTTCATCTTCGGTTCCCACAGTAACGGGAAACTCGTATTTCTTTCCGTCAAATTCGAGTGTCGCTGTTTTAGACATATTATATTTTATTCTTTAGATTAATTTTTAAGGATTGCTAAATTACGAAATTTAGTGTTAAAATAATTTTAAGCACAGTAAGGAAATTTCACAAATACCCCGATTTTATTCAGTTTTCGTGAATTTTAACTTTATGTAACCAACAACTTCAGTTAGTTTTAATAAGAATGACCTGAATATCGGAAAAATACACATTCCTATATTAAGATCTTATAAAGCAATAAACAATCCCATTGATCAAAATCTGTAATTTTGAAGCAATGAAAAATTTTAAATTTTATAGAGTTCTTTGTA
>CAXGBX010000210.1:0-4660 GCA_964008195.1 uncultured Flavobacteriaceae bacterium | reverse complement strand
TGCTGCTGAAGAAGGTGATGGTGATGGTGGAAATACTGCTTTGATGCGAGCTAAACTAAACGGTGACCGACTAACAGATAAAGAGATTCTCTACAAAGCTACCCCCAACACAACTAAAGGCCAGCATTTTGGATCAAGAATCGCTTTTGACAATGATGGCTATCTTTATTTTAGTATCGGGGAGCGTGGAGAGCGTGATGTAAATCCACAGGATATCACTCGTGATAATGGTAAAGTGTATAGATTGAATGATGATGGGAGCATACCTTCAGATAATCCATTTGTAGGTGAGGAAAATGCTTTAGATGCAATTTATTCTTATGGACACAGAAATCCGCAAGGAATGATTTTAAACCCTGAAACCGGGGAAATATGGGTTCATGAACATGGACCAAAAGGTGGTGATGAAATCAATGTAGTAAAAAAAGGAGCCAACTATGGCTGGCCGGTTGTTACTTACGGGGAAAATTATAGCGGAACTTCCATTACCGATGAAAGGTCAAGACCCGATATGGAAGATCCTATTTTCTATTGGCTACCTTCTATTGCCCCTAGCGGATTTGCCTATGTTACTTCAGATAAATTCCCGGAATTAAAAGGAAATTTACTCGTTGGCTCTCTTAAATTTCAGTACCTGGAACTTTTGGAACTGGATGGTAAAAAAATCAATAAAAGAACTAAATTGCTGGAAGATTCAGGTAGAATAAGAGATGTAAGACAGGGCACAGACGGAGATATCTATGTAGCCATCGAAGGCGAAGGAATTGCAAAATTAACCAACAACCAATAAAATGAAAAAATTGTTATTTGTTTTCGGATTGGCAGCAGCTATGCTAGCTTGTAAATCTGACAAAAAAGAGAAAGATACTGAAGAAGAATCTTACGTAATACCCTCTTCAGAAAAATCAAGTCAGAAGACACCGCTTACCGCAAGCATAGAAAGAGGAAAAGCCCTTTACAATGATCTTTGTGTGACCTGTCACCTACCCAATGGTAAAGGAATTCCAGGCACTTACCCTCCACTTGATGGCTCCAACTGGCTTACCGAAAAAAGGGAAGAGAGTATTCACGGCGTAAAATATGGAATGAAAGGGCCAATTGAAGTAAACGGTGAAGAATATGATAATATCATGACCCCCATGGGATTAAGCGATCAGGAGGTTGCAGATGCCATGAATTACGTTATGAACTCCTGGAGCAACAATATTGATGATATGGTTACGGAAGAAGAAGTTGCTGCGATTAAGGCAAATGCGGAATAATCTGTTCTATTTAATAAACTCCTAAACCGGACTGCGATCAGTCCGGTTTTTTATTTCTGCAATTTTAAATTTTTCGGAAATAGAAAATGGAATCTTCGAAAGCTTTTTAAAAACTAATATTACCTTTGCACAAATTTGAAGGTTATGTTGATAATTGGTATTGCCGGTGGTACTGGAAGTGGGAAAACCACGGTAGTAAATCAAATTACAGAAGAACTAAAGCATGAAGATGTTGATGTGATTTCCCAGGATTCCTATTATCAGGATACTACACATCTATCTTTTGAAGACCGGAAAAAGATCAATTTTGACCATCCAAAATCCATCGATTTTGAACTTTTAGCCAATCATTTAAGAGAGCTAAGAGCCGGAAAACCTATTCAGCAACCTGTTTATTCTTTTAAAGAACATAACAGAACCGGTGAAACTATAGAAATTCAGCCTAGAAAAGTAGTGATCGTTGAAGGTATTTTAATTCTTACCCATCCTGAAATTCGGGAATTATTCGACATTAAAATATATGTACATGCAGATAGTGATGAACGATTAATTCGCAGGCTGAAGCGGGATATCGCCGACAGAGGCAGGGATCTGGAAGAAGTTTTATGGCGCTATCAAACCACCCTAAAGCCCATGCATCAGCAGTTTATAGAACCTACTAAGGAGTTTGCCGATATTATAATTCCTACAAATCGTCATAATACCGTAGCTGTTGATATCGTTCAAACTATTATCAAAGATCGCTTAACCTAATTTTGTATCTTTAAAGCATATGAAATTTAAAGACCTGCGAAAGAAACCTTGGTTTAGATTTTTCAGCAATAAATATGTGCTGATAAGTCTCGTGTTTGCCGGGTGGATGATTTTCTTGGACACCAATTCATGGTTTATACATCATGAACTGGATCAGGAAATAAATGAGTTGCAGGACAATCGTAATTATTATCAAAAGGAAATTACAAAAGATAAAGCTGTTATAGAAAAGCTTCAGGATTCAGTAGAACTGGAAAAGTTTGCCAGGCAAAAGTATTATATGAAGAGATCTAACGAAGATATCTATATTATAGAGTACGATACTGTAAATTAAATCCTTCTGAAATTTCCTTATTTAAACCAATCAATAATGAAAGAATTGTTATTTCAGGACTTTGAAGAAGTTTCTGCAAAACAATGGAAACATAAGATCCAGGCAGACCTTAAAGGAGCTGATTACAACGAAAAACTTGTTACCAAAACGCTTCATGAAATAGATATAAAACCTTTTTATTCTTCTGAAGATGTTGAGGAAACCTTAAAGGTTTCCAACCCTGCATACTGGAATATTTGTGAGAAAATATATGTTTCTTCTGTTGATGCTGCCAATAAGAAGGCTCTGGAAAAACTTCAGAAGGGAACGGAAGCTATCTGGTTTATACTCCCTACAAAAGAAATTGATTGCCAGGCGCTGTTAAAAGATTTTCCGGCCAATGTTTCCATAAATATTGAACCAGAGTTTTTAGACGCTGAATTTATTCAGCAATTGGAGAAAATCTTAATAGATAAAGATTTCAAAGTTTTCCTTCAGACTGATATTATCGGAAATCTGGCCAGATCTGGAAACTGGTTCGAAAATTTACAGGCAGATCATTCAGAATTTGATCAAATATTGAATAACTCCTCAAATTTTGAATCTTTAGTGAGTATAGATTTAGGTCTTTATCAAAATTCAGGAGCAAATATTCCACAGCAACTTGCCTATTCTATTGCCCAGGCAACCGAATATTTTAATCATATAGAGAATTTAAATTTTTCAGAAGAGAAAAAAGCTGATTTCAAATTTCAGTTTAAAGTCTCTGTAGGATCTGATTATTTCTTTGAAATATCAAAAATTAGGGCACTGCGGTGGGTTTTTGCTACCGTGGCAAAGGAATTTGGTTTCAATGAAACCTGTTACATCCTCGCCGAGCCTACAAAACGAACTAAAACATTATACGATTATAACGTAAACCTGCTACGTACCACTACGGAAAGTATGAGTTGTATTCTGGGCGGTGCAGATACGATTTGTAATATGCCTTACGATGCCATTTATCATAAAAACAATGAATTTGGAGATCGTATTGCCCGCAATCAATTGCTTATCATGAAAAATGAAAGCTACATGGATAAAGTTGGGAATATAGCCGAAGGCACTTATTATATTGAAAGCCTTACCAGACAGCTTGCCGAAAAAGCATTGGATATTTTTAAAGATATTGAAAAAGGTGGAGGATTTCTAAAGGAATTGAAAGCAGGAATTATTCAGAAAAAAATAAAGGAAAGTGCCGCGGAAGAACAGGAAAAATTCAACAAAGCAGATTTAGTGCTTATTGGTACTAACAAATTTGAAAATCCTGATGATAGAATGCAGGAAGACATTGAATTATATCCCTTTCTTAAAAAAAATCCCCGAAAAACATTAATCGAACCCATTTTAGAAAAAAGGCTGAGTGAAGAGAGTGAACAGAAAAGATTAGAAGAAGAGAAACAAACCCAGCAAACCCAATAAATTCAGGATTTATGCAACGCAAAGATCTTCAACATATTAAGCTTTCTGATAAGGATTACTCTTCGAGATTACCCGATTCAGAAAAAGATACTTTTCAGACCCCTGAAGAAATAGAGATCAAAACTTCTTATTCCAAAGAAGACCTTTCAGAGGCTGAACATTTAAATTTCGCTGCAGGAATTCCGCCCTATTTGCGCGGACCTTATAGCACCATGTATGTGAGCCGGCCCTGGACAATTCGCCAGTATGCCGGATTCTCTACGGCAGAAGAAAGTAATGCTTTCTACAGAAGAAATCTGGCTGCGGGCCAGAAAGGACTTTCGGTAGCATTCGATTTACCAACCCATAGAGGATATGATTCAGACCATAACCGTGTAGTTGGTGATGTCGGGAAAGCCGGGGTGGCCATAGACTCTGCGGAGGATATGAAAATTCTCTTTGATCAGATCCCGCTGGATAAGATGTCGGTTTCCATGACCATGAACGGAGCGGTGCTTCCTATCATGGCATTTTATATTGTGGCGGCTGAAGAACAGGGAGTAAAACCTGAGCAACTTTCGGGAACCATTCAGAATGATATTTTAAAGGAATTTATGGTGAGGAATACCTACATCTACCCTCCTACTCCTTCGATGAAGATCATTTCAGACATATTTGAGTACACTTCTCAAAATATGCCAAAATTCAACAGTATTAGTATTTCCGGGTACCACATGCAGGAAGCAGGCGCTACCTGCGATATTGAACTGGCTTACACATTGGCCGACGGATTGGAATATATCCGAAAAGGGCTGGATGCCGGGATGGATATAGACAGTTTCGCTCCAAGGCTTTCATTTTTCTGGGCAATCGGGATGAACCATTTTATGGA
>CAXGBX010000209.1:0-4670 GCA_964008195.1 uncultured Flavobacteriaceae bacterium | reverse complement strand
ATTTAAATAGCACGAAAATGACGAAAGCAGATATTGTAGCAAACATTTCAGAAAAGTTAGGAATGGAAAAAGGAGACGTACAAGCTACTATTGAATCTTTTATGGATGAAGTAAAAACTTCTCTTGAGAGTGGAGATAATGTTTACCTTCGTGGCTTTGGAAGCTTTGTAGTAAAAACAAGAGCTGAAAAAACCGGTAGAAACATTTCTAAGAATACTACTATTAAAATCCCAGCGCACAACATTCCGGCATTTAAGCCTGCTAAGATTTTTGTAGAAGGTGTAAAATCAAATGTTGAAGTAAAATAAATGACTTCTCCCTTTACGCCGGGAGATTTCATAAGAAATAATTATTAATTTAAACGACAGTACACTATGCCAAGTGGTAAAAAAAGAAAAAGACATAAGGTGGCTACGCACAAGCGTAAGAAAAGAAGAAGAGCTAATCGCCACAAGAAAAAGTAGTGTGATCACTACTTTTTTCATTTAATCGTTCTTTGAAATCGAAATCTACGACTTATTAAAGTCGATAAGGTTTCTTCAGGATTCAAAACCTGTGAAAAAATAATGTTTAATCCATCTATGTTTGTTTAATAACAGATATGGATAAAAAATCTGGAAGTGTGGACAAAGAATTAATTATCCGGTCCGAACCTTCTGCTGTAGATTTTGCCTTATTAAAAGATGGAAAACTTATTGAGCTCAACAAGGAAGAAGACAGCAACAAATTTAATGTAGGTGATATCTATATCGCCAAAATTAGAAAAGCTGTTCCTGGGTTAAATGCTGCATTTGTAAATGTTGGATACGAGAAAGATGGTTTTTTACACTATCATGATCTTGGACCTCAGGTAGCTTCATTATTGAAGTTCATAAAACGTGTAAGCACAGGTAAATTAAAAGATTATTCTTTAAAGAATTATTCTTTTGAAAAGGATATAGACAAAAACGGCTCTATAGCCGATGTCTTAAAATCAAATCAGTCGCTACTGGTTCAAATCGTAAAAGAACCAATCTCTACAAAAGGCCCAAGGATAAGCTCAGAGCTTTCCTTACCGGGTCGTTATATTGTTTTAGTACCTTTTTCAAACCGAATTTCAGTTTCTCAGAAAATTGAAAGCAAAGATGAAAAGGAACGCTTAAAGAGACTGGTAAAAAGCATTAAACCCAAAGGTTTTGGGGTTATTGTAAGAACCGTAGCCGAAGGCAAAAAAGTAGCAGAACTGGACAGAGATCTTCAAAATTTAGTAGGTCGCTGGACAGCCATGTGTAAAAAACTGTATAAGCCGCATCATCCTTCTAAAGTACTGGGAGAATTGAACAGGGCATCTTCCCTGTTAAGAGACATTTTTAATGACTCCTTTACTTCTATAGTTGTAGATGATGAAACGCTTTATACTCAAATTAAAGACTATGTGAGCGAAATTGCTCCAGAAAAAGAATCAATCGTAAAATTGCATCAATCCAACCAACCCATTTTCGAGAAAAGTGGTATCGAAAGACAGATAAAAACTTCCTTTGGGCGTACCGTTTCTATGAGTAAAGGTGCCTATCTGGTAATAGAACATACAGAAGCCATGCACGTTATAGACGTGAATAGTGGTAACCGTTCCAATAAATCCAAAAACCAGGAAGATACCGCTCTGGAGGTAAATATGATTAGTGCTACCGAGATCGCCCGCCAATTACGACTTCGTGATATGGGAGGAATCATCGTTGTAGACTTCATAGATATGAATAAAGCTGAAAATAGGAAGAAGCTTTATGACCACCTTCGAAATGAAATGAGTGACGACAGGGCAAAACATAAAATTCTGCCCCCTAGTAAGTTTGGATTAATACAAATTACGAGACAGCGCGTAAGGCCAGAAATGAATATCAAAACCAGAGAAGATAATCCTAACGGAAACGGTGAAATTGAAGCACCTATTGGTGTGGTAAATAAGATCAAAACTGACCTGGATAAATTGATCAAAAAAGATCATAAAAAGATCACGCTAAGCGCACATCCATTTATTGCAGCCTTTTTAACCAAAGGCTTTCCATCTCCCCGATCGCAGTGGTTTGTAGACCACAAACGTTGGGTGAAAATTTTACCTCGCGATGCTTACACGTATTTAGAGTACCACTTTCACGATAAAGACGGGAAAGTGATTAAATAACAAAGAACGCCTTTCAAGAAATTGGAAGGCGTTTTTTTATGTCCTAATCTCATCGAGAATCATAAGTGAACGGTTTTGAGAACCTTTTTTAACTCTTTTAAACAAGTTTACTTCAATTTAATAATTACCCAACAAAGCTTTAGTACTGCTTTAACTTGTAACAAACTTTTTCAGAAGTAGCTTTATACTTATTAACCAATAAATATAAAATCATGAAAGATTTAAAAGCATTATTTGAGCATCAGTTAAAAGATCTTTACAGTGCAGAAAGCCAATTGACCAAAGCCTTACCAAAAATGGCCAAGAACGCACATGACAAAAAACTGAAAGAAGCTTTTGAAAGTCATTTGGAAGAAACCAAAGAACACAAAGAAAGATTGAGCGAGATTTGTAAGGAACTTGGCATTAAACCAACCGGGGAAACCTGTAAAGCCATGAAAGGCCTTATTGAAGAAGCTGAAGATTTCCTAAAAGAAGATACTTCAGAAGAAGTAAGGGATGCCGGCTTAATTGCTGATGCGCAAAGAGTAGAGCATTATGAGATTTCAGGCTACGGTACTGTGGTACGTTATGCCAAAGAATTAGGCCATAAGGATATCGCCAAAAAACTTCAGAAAACCTTGGATGAAGAATATGATGCCGATAACAAACTTGATAAGTTAGCAGAAAGCCGACTTAACAAAAAAGCAAAATAAAATCTTTTAAGTAGTAAACTATCTATTGAAGCCTCCATTAATTGGAGGCTTTTTTTATTCCCATACTAAATTAGCAATCTTAAGCACAGTATAAATGATCCTTAAAATTCTATATTTGACCAATGAGAAAATATTCTATTTTCATAAGTATTATCACCCTGATTTTCGGTTTTAGTTTTTACGGAGAATCGGTAAATCTTAGCCTATTAGACACTGAATATGTCATCGCAGCGGAAGTACTTTGCTTTGGCTTCTGGTTGATTGCCACCATTATCATTCAAATGATCAGTTTAAAAAGATATTTTTCCAGAGATGAAGCCTGATCAAAAATCTTTTACGGTTGAAGAAGCGCTTCAAAAATTAATGCATTATTGTGCATACCGGGATAGATCTCAAAAGGAAGTGGAGACTAAGCTTGACGAGATGAGAATGATCCCCGAAGCGAAAGAAAAAATCATTGTGTCGCTTATGCAGGAAAATTTTCTGAATGAAGAACGCTTTGCCAGAAGTTTTGTTCGTGGAAAATTTCGTATAAAAAAATGGGGACGAATCAAAATAAAACAAGAGCTCAAAAAGAAAGAAATATCTACTCTCATTATTAAATTGGGTCTTTCAGAAATTGAGGAATCAGATTATCGAAAAACCTTGTATGATCTAGCTGAGAAAAAAGCGATTTTAATCAAAGAAGCAAATACTTTCAAGAAGAAAAAGAGACTCGCAGATCATCTTTTACGAAAAGGCTATGAAACTTCTTTAGTTTTTGACTGTGTTAACGATATCATTGACTAACATTATTATTCTTATGAGTACGCTTTATCGCCTGTTCATTCTTGTAATCAATCCACTTCTGCCCTTTTATTTTCCTCATATAGTTATCAAAATGTCTCATAAAAACCAGGTTATAGACAGCTTTGGAAAGATTTGTAAGGGTACGTGGGGTCGCTCTAAGACTCATGGAAAAACCAGCAGTGAGGTACGTCATGTGATGCCAGTATCCCTCAGGCATGTACAGTGTTTCTCCATGGTTTAATTCGGTAATATAGCCTTTGGCCTTTTTTAGTACAGGAAATTTATCAAAATTGGGACTATTGAAATTTATATCTTCCCTGGTGATTAAAGCATGAGGTACCTTGTATAGATATTTACTTTCAGAGGGAGGAAATAGAATGCACTGCTTCTTTCCGTGGAAATGGAAGTGAAGAATATTAGCATAATCTATATCATAATGCATAAATACCTTCGAGTTCTCCCCACCAAAGAACAGCATGGGTAGTTGCTTCAAAAACCTCAAGCCCACATCTGGAAATTTAAAATCCTTTTGGAGACTGGGCACTTTTTTCATTAGATGATAAAGAAAAATACGATAATTGGTAGGTTTGGATTTTAAAAGATCAATGTACTCACTCA
This sequence comes from uncultured Flavobacteriaceae bacterium, assembly GCA_964008195.1. Taxonomy (GTDB): domain Bacteria; phylum Bacteroidota; class Bacteroidia; order Flavobacteriales; family Flavobacteriaceae; genus Christiangramia. The sequence continues at coordinate 407 of CAXGBX010000209.1, read as the reverse complement.
TTTTCATCTCTGCATGAGCCTCATTAAATTTATATTCCGAAGAAATTGGCCTGTCATCGTAGAGCGGTACCGTCTTATCTCCCGCGATTTCCTTGATATAATCCAGACTCCATTTTCCATAAGCCGGCCAGTCATCAATCAATCTTTCAATAACCACCGGTTTTTGTGGGCGCACATAATCCCTAAGGAAATCTGATTTAGAAATCCTCTTTACCCGGGGTATTTGCTCAAGTTCTATTTTATGCTTCATCATTCGCTATTCCCGCGTTTCTGTGCGTTCTTTCTATTGCCATTCTATTTTTGTAATCTATCCAGCCCTGCCCTCTTAGCTTTCGCATTAAGTTATCATAATTACGAACAAACAAAAGACTATTCAAAACTTCTGCAATTTTTCTAGGCGATTTGGG
>CAXGBX010000208.1:0-4691 GCA_964008195.1 uncultured Flavobacteriaceae bacterium | reverse complement strand
GAGGGCAAAAGTTACAGGTTATATTACCGATGTGCTTGTAGATGAGGGTGCAAAGGTGAAAAAAGGACAGCTCCTGTTTAAACTGGAAACTCAATCCTTAAATCAGGATGCTGAGGCCGCAAAAGCCAATGTGAATGCAGCTCAGGTTGAAGTTGACAAATTAAAACCACTGGTAGAAAAAAATATAATAAGTGAAGTTCAGCTGGAAACGGCGAAAGCAAAACTTCAGCAGGCCAAGAGCAGCTATAATAGTATTACGGCCAATATTGGTTATGCCAATATTAAAAGTCCTGTAGATGGTTATGTAGGTTCTATCAGATTAAGAGAAGGAGCTTTGGTAAGCCCAACCAGTCAGGCACCGTTAACCACTGTGAGTGATATTAGTAAAGTTTATGCTTATTTCTCTCTGAATGAATCTGATTACCTGAACTTTCTTCAGAATAACAAAGGAGAGACCGTAGAGGCGAAGATCAGTAATATGCCGAAGGTTCAGCTGAAACTTGCCAATGGAACTATTTATAATGAGGAAGGGAAAATCGAGACCATCAATTCCCAGGTAAATGAAAATACTGGGACGGTATCTTTCAGGGCTATATTCAATAATCCTGCAAGATTGCTCACCAACGGAAATAGTGGTAAAGTTTTAATTCCGGAAATCTACGAAGATGCCGTGGTGGTTCCTCAGGAATCAACTTTCGAGCAACAGGGAAATATCCTCGTTTATAAGCTGGGAAAAAACAATAAAGTAAACTCTTCCATTATAAAAGTGATTGCCAGTATAGATAATTTATACATCGTAGAATCTGGAGTTGAAAAAGGCGATAGCATTGTAGCCAAAGGCCTTGCTAAATTAAGACCTGAAACCGAGATCAAACCTCAACCAACTCCTTTTGACAGCATTGCGAAGCCAATAGAACAAGTATTCAGATAAGCCATACTGAAAAAGAAAAATTATGCTAAAAATATTTATAGAGAGACCCGTTCTTTCCACGGTAATCTCCATCATTATTGTAATACTTGGGGTTTTAGGATTATCTAATCTACCCATTACACAGTATCCGGATATAGCGCCACCAACAATTACAGTAAGCACCACCTATCCCGGTGCCAATGCTGAAACGGTTCTGGAAAGTGTTATCATCCCCATTGAGGAGCAGATAAACGGTGTGGAGGGAATGACGTATCTAACCTCTACCGCCACGAATAATGGTACGGCAGAAATCACTGTTTTTTTCGATCAGAATGTAGATCCTGATATTGCCGCGGTAAACGTGCAAAACCGTGTTGCCAGGGCCAATCCTTTGCTTCCTGCCGAGGTAAAGCAAACCGGGGTTACTACCCGGAAACAGCAAACCAGTGCCCTGATGTTTTTCTCTATTTACAGCGGAAATGAGGATTATGATGACACCTTTATTCAGAATTATCTCAAAATCAACGTGATTCCTGAGATACAGAGGATCAACGGAGTAGGAAACGTACAGGTTTTTGGAGGTAAAGACTATGCCATGCGTATCTGGCTTCAACCGGATAAACTGGCGGCCTATAACCTGGTTCCTTCTGATGTAATTGGAGCATTGAATGAGCAAAGTTTGGAGGCTGCTGCCGGGTCCCTGGGTGAAAACAACGGGGAAGCCTTTTCATATACAATCAAGTATAGTGGCCGGTATAATTCCGAAGAACAGTATAGTGATATCATTATCAAGGCTCTGGGGAATGGAGAATTTCTCCGACTCAGCGATGTGGCAGAAATTGAATTGGATGCTCAATCTTATAGTGGGGGTTCAAAAACCAAAGGTCTCCCCGCCGTGAACATGGGAGTTTTTCAAACCAAAGGTTCTAATGCCAGGGATATTATTCTGGAAATTGAAGATCGTTTAGCTGAAATTGAAAAAGACCTTCCACAGGGCATGGAATTATATATTCCTTATAATACCAATGAATTCTTGAACGCCTCTATTAATAAGGTAACTACTACCCTTATTGAAGCATTTATACTTGTATTTTTAGTGGTATTTGTATTTCTTCAGGATTTCAGGTCCACGCTTATTCCGGCGATTGCCGTTCCTGTTTCTATCATAGGTACATTCTTCTTTCTAAATCTTTTTGGATACTCCATCAATCTTTTAACCCTTTTCGCTCTGGTGCTTGCCATTGGAATTGTGGTAGATGATGCCATTGTAGTTGTGGAAGCAGTACACTCCAAACTGGATGAAGGAGCTAAAAGTGCAAAAAAAGCAACCGTAGAAGCCATGCATGAGATTTCCGGAGCAATCGTTTCCATTACCTTGGTGATGGCAGCAGTATTTATCCCGGTTACTTTTATTACAGGACCTACAGGGGTTTTCTATGAACAATTCGGAATTACCCTTATCGTTGCCATTGCGATCTCTGCGGTGAATGCATTGACACTAAGTCCGGCATTATGCGCCCTGTTTCTGAAAACTCATGATGAAAAAGAAAAATCTAAAAAGAGTTTTTTGCAAAGGTTTTATGATGCTTTCAATAGAGGATTTAATGCAACCATAAATCGCTATGGGCAGTCTTTAAATTATCTGTATAAAAATAAATGGATTACCGCTGTCATTTTGATATTGGCTATGGGAGGAATCTGGTGGTCATCTTCCACCACTCCATCCGGGTTTGTTCCTGATGAAGACAGGGGTTTGATCTTTGTTAATGTGGAACTTCCGGCAGGGTCTTCAGTAGACAGAACTCAGGAAGTAAATGATTTACTTTACAATAAAGTGAAAGACCTGGAAGGGGTTGAAGGGGTTTCTATCATATCCGGAAGAAGTTTGATCAACGGAGCCGGTAGTAATTACGGCCTCGGATTTATAAAGCTTGACAACTGGGACGAGAGGGATACAGACGAACTTTCGGTAGAAGGAATTACCGGTAAATTATTCGGTATTGCCGCTACCATTCCTGAAGCGAATATTATTTTCTTTTCTCCGCCCAGTATTCCTGGTTTTGGAAATTCTTCAGGGTTTGAAGTAAACCTACTTGATCGCTCAGGCTCGAGTTTTAACGAATTGGATGCCGCCAACAAGGAGTTTATTCAAAAATTATCTCAAAGACCTGAAATACAATATGCACAGTCTTCTTTCAACACCAACTATCCTCAGTATGAACTGGAACTGAATATTCCACTGGCGAAGGAAAAAGGGGTTACCGTTAGAGAGATTTTTTCTACGCTACAGGGTTATATCGGTGGGATTTATGCCGCCGATTTTACCAAATTCGGAAAACAGTATCGGGTGTATGTACAGGCACTGCCTCAAGATCGTGCAGAAAAGAGTGACTTAAACAATTTATATGTTAGAACTTCATCAGGAGAAATGTCTCCAGTGACCCAATTTGTGAACCTGAAAAGAGTTTACGGTCCGCAATCTGTAGCCCGGTTTAACTTATTCAATTCCACCAAACTTTCAGGAGCTACCAACCCTGGTTATAGTTCTGGAGATGCAATTGCAGCTATTGAAGAAGTAGCTTCTACGTTGCCAGAAAGCTATTCTACAGCTTATTCTGGATTAACGCGGGAAGAAGTAAATGCCGGAAACCAGACAACTACTATTTTCCTGCTTTCTATCGTATTCGTTTATTTCTTGTTGGCGGCACAATATGAGAGCTATTTATTGCCTTTTTCGGTATTGTTATCATTACCCTTGGGAGTTTTTGGAGCTTATATAACCACTAAATTCGCCGGACTTCAGAATAACGTCTATTTCCAGATCGCTTTAATCATGTTGATTGGCCTGTTGGCGAAGAATGCAATTCTTATTGTAGAATTTGCCATTCAGCGAAGGCGAAATGGGGAGTCTATCGCAGATGCCGCCATTCACGGTGCTAAAGCCAGATTAAGGCCTATTTTAATGACTTCGTTTGCATTTATCCTGGGGCTACTTCCACTTGTTTTGGCATCTGGGGTAGGTGCTGAAGGAAACCGATCTATTGGTACTGGAGCTGCCGGTGGATTATTGATAGGAACCATTACCGGAGTATTCGTGATCCCAATCCTGTTCATACTATTTCAGTGGCTTCAGGAGAAAATTGGCAAGAAACCGGAAGCTGTCGAAAATAATTAATTCAGAAAAGTGTCATTTAAGATGAATCGAATTATAACTCATAAATTTCTTATTGCCGGTATTGGGCTTCTAAGCCTGCAATCGTGTTTTGTGGCTAAAGAATATAATCAGCCCGAGGTTATTGAGGAAGAATATTACAGAACTGATAATATTGAACAGGATAGCCTGAATATGGCCAATATTTCCTGGACAGAAATGTTTACCGATCCTCTTCTTCAGAATTATATTGAAAAAGGCCTTGAAAATAACATTGATATTAGAGTTGCGCTACAACAGATCATTGCGTCTGAAGCTTATTTAAAGCAGGGTAAAGCAGGGTATCTGCCTACGTTATCATTAAATTCAAATTTCAACAGAAGTTATTTTTCGAAGAACGGGCAACTTGGGCTTCAACTGGGAATTAGCAATGCTGGCGCAGGCATTGGAGATTATATAGATAATTATGAGGTAGCAGGAAATCTATCCTGGGAAGCTGATATCTGGGGAAAAATACGAAGCCAGAAACGTGCTTTTAATGCAACTTATCTACAAAGTATCGCTGCACATCAGGCAGTAAAGACCAGGTTAATTGCAAATATTGCTTCCACATATTATCAATTATTGTCC
>CAXGBX010000207.1:0-4699 GCA_964008195.1 uncultured Flavobacteriaceae bacterium | reverse complement strand
ACTTTTGAGACAGCTTTTTTTTATAATATAAAAGAAAGATCTATCTAGAATCCAAAATTGATTCCTAATCCAAATACTTCTCTAATCTGGAAAGCTCCAACGGCATTATCGTCATAAATAGCCTGGAATACAAGATTTGCAGAGAGATAATCATTAATTCCCATTTCCACATTCAGTAAATAATCTATATCTACATTCTGAGGATCTTCCAGATAATTGGAATAAAGGCTCAAAGTATGCTCCATAAATACGTTTTCCACGATCTCATATTTAGCATAACCACTAAGAGAAGCGCCTAATTCAAAACGCATGGATTTACCCTCATCAACTCCAAAATAATCTCCATCCTCATAACCTTCAAGACTGGTAAAATCTTTATCTACAAATATAAACCTCGCCGTAGCCGGAGCGAAATTCAAAAATAGATCGTCATTCTTCTTCCACATAATTCCAGGTCCCGTTTGTAAGTATGCCGGTGACATAAAATCTGAAATTTCTGTTCTGGTAGTTTCTCCTGTTTCCGAATCTTCCCCGAACTCATATCCCTTTGCAAACTGAGTTCTAAAGTTTAAAAACCATGAAAGGTAATAGTTAGACTCCTCTATCTGCTTTCCTGCTATAGAATTGAATTCAAGCCTGTCACTCGTTTTTCTTACAAATTCGTCATCCTTTACCTTAGTAAGACCGTAATTGGCAAAAATCCTGTTGTTCCAGGAGAACTTATCCATTCTATAGTTGAATTGATAATCTACCGATAGATTTCCTGCGATACTTGAAGTTCCCCCACCTGTCCATTCTTTGTTGAATGCAGATTGGTTAAAAAGCAATTGAACATTCCCCTCCTTAGTCCAGCCATTCGCCGGTATAGAGTCGTTTTCTTCTTCTTGTGAAAATGCTATTCCACCACAAAAGAATAGTGAAAAAGCAAAAAGTAAAGTTTTTTTCATTTTTATTTTTTCGGTTGTTTATACAAAGGTACAGATGAACAAGCTTCTCCGTACATAAGGCTTCTTACCACGGGTTGCAGCTTCTTGATCAAAAATATATATGCGTTTTTAGGAACTGGTTTATTTGAACATCCTTTTACAATCACCGCCTCACCTTTTAAGTCTGAAACATCCAGCTTTTCTAATATTTCCTGATAAAGATGACTTTCCAGCATTTCCAAATCCCCAACCACTACTTTCTTAGCGTAAGGTTCCAGAAATGAACTAAGGAGCATATAGGCCCATGCCGGTACTATTGCATCTGTAGAACAGCCCAGGGCTACATATTGATCTTTATATTGAGCCCAATCATGTTGCTTTGCCTGACTTCTAAACTCCTTTTCTCTAAGCACAAATCCCTCATGCAGCCAATGACTTAAATCAAAAACTACCCTTTCTCCCATTGGATAATATTCCTCCAGATTGAAAGTGATCAGTTTACTTTGAGCGACCCGATTTAGTATCTCTTCCGCCATAATTTACTTTTATAGTAATCCAAGTTCCAGCTTAGCACCTTCACTCATAAGATCCTGGCTCCAGGGTGGATCAAAGGTAATCTCTACCTCAGCATCTTTTACCATATCCAGTGATTTTACCCGCTCTTCTACTTCTAAAGGTAAGGTTTCTGCCACCGGGCAGTTAGGCGTAGTAAGCGTCATAAGAATTTTTACATCGTAATCTGTACTTACCATTACGTCATAGATAAGACCCAATTCGTAGATATCTACTGGAATCTCTGGATCATATATAGTTTTAAGAACAGTTACGATCTTCTCCCCTAATTCCTGTGTATTTATTTCCTGCTCCATTTTAATTCAATTGTGTTTGATATGCTACCGCATACATTTTTAATTGTTTGATCATGCTCACCAATCCATTGGCTCTGGTTGGAGACAAATGCTCTTTTAAACCAATTTCGTCAATAAATTTCGTGTCGGCCTCAATAATTTCTGAAGGATGCTGATCTGAAAAAACCCGGATAAGAATAGCAACAATTCCTTTAGTTATAATGGCATCGCTATCTGCCGTAAATGCCAGTTTATCACCTTCCAGTTCAGCATGAACCCAAACCTTACTTTGACAACCTTTGATAAGATTCTCTTCAATCTTATATTTTTCGTCGATAAGGGGTAATGACTTTCCAAGCTCTATCATGTATTCATAACGCTGCATCCAGTCATCAAACATTGAAAACTCATCAACTACCTCCTGTTGTTTCTCCTGAATCGTCATATTAATATTTTATGCAAAAGTACAATAAGCAATACTGCTATTCAACATTTTCTGCCAATCTTAGGATAGCCTCCACCAATGGTTTTACTTCTGTTGGCGGATTACCATGATCGAAAGAGTTTGTCTTATATATAGTATCATTCTTACGTACACTCAAAATTGCATGCAAAGCCGCATCTGATGCTCTGGAATCTGTTGAGGATTTTAACTGACTCATTTTTGAAATATCTATACTACTGGCTGTTTTCAGAATAGCGCTCCACTCTGTTTTATTAATATTAATGATATTTTCCATTGCATTTACACCGGTACTTTTGACCTTAATTTGCTCTGGAGTTACCGTATACATCGTTGTGGAACCACGGGTAAAAGTTTCATAGCTGAAAGATTCAATGGCAGCAGCTTCTGTATTTGAACAATCACTGGCTGCAAACATTATTAATACAAATGCTAAAAAAGTAGATTTCATTTTTCTGGGATTTGAATGAATAGCATATTACAAAAAAAGGCACCTTTCTGGTGCCTTTTTAAAATTTTATTAACTGACAGGTAATCTATTGCAACATCATTTTAGCCTTTTTCAATGCTTCTAAAAACAGATCAATTTCCTGAAATGTATTATAGAATGAAAAAGAAGCTCTTACCGTTCCTGGAATCTTGAAAAAATCCATCACGGGTTGTGCGCAATGATGTCCTGTTCTCACTGCAATCCCCATTTTATCCAACAGGGTGCCTATATCATAAGGATGCAATCCTTCAATATTGAAGGAGATTACTGCTGTTTTTTCTGCAGCTTCTCCGTAGATTTTCATGCCTTCAATCTCCTTGAGCTTATTTGTAGCATATTCAAGAAGTTCATGCTCATATTTAGCAATGGTTTCAAAACCAATTGTATTCATATAGTCTATTGCTGCTCCAAAAGCAATGCCTCCACAAATATTTGGGGTACCGGCTTCAAATTTATGGGGTAATCCTGCGTAGGTAGTCTTTTCAAAAGAAACCGTCGCAATCATTTCTCCCCCACCCTGATAAGGCGGAAGTTTTTCCAACCACTCCTCTTTTCCATATAAAATACCAACTCCGGTAGGGCCACACATTTTATGTGCTGAAACCACATAGAAGTCTACATCTAAGTCCTGAACATCTGCTTTGATATGAGGTGCCGCCTGTGCTCCATCAATCAAAATTGCAGCATCAACAGAGTGAGCCTTTTCAATGATCCTTTTAATTGGATTTACACTACCCAGCGCATTAGAAACGTGGTTTAAGAAGACCAGTTTAGTATTTGAATTAATGAGCTTTTCAAATTCTGAATATATGAGTTCCCCCTTTTTATTCATCGGGATCACTTTCAGCTTAGCTCCTGTCTTTTCACAAAGCATCTGCCAGGGAACGATATTGGAATGATGCTCCATAGCCGAAACAACAATTTCATCTTCCTTTTTCAGAATAGATGAAAAACCACTGGCAACCAAGTTAATTCCATGAGTCGTCCCAGAGGTAAATATGATTTCATGGGACTTTTCAGCATTAAAATGCTTCTGAATTTTGATCCTTGCCTGCTCATATTTATCGGTAGCCTCCTGAGACAGTGAATGCACTCCCCTATGAATGTTCGCATTATAATTTGAATAGTAATCTACGATTGCATCCATTACTTGCCTTGGAGTCTGGGCGGTGGCGGCATTATCAAAATAAACCAAAGGATAGCCGTTGACCTCACGGTTAAGAATTGGAAAATCCTTCCGAATCTTTTCAACCTCAAAAGTATTAACCTGAGTTTCTTGACTCATCCTAAAAATTTTTTGAATTTATATTACAGGTCGTTAAAACCTAAATCTACTTCTAATTTCGAAGCGATTAATTTATTGATCCTCTTTTTAACTTCAGGAATTTTCACACTTTGCAATACGTTATTGGCAAAAGCATACATCATTAATCCTCTAGCTTCTTTTCTCGGAATACCTCTGGATTGCAAATAAAATAAAGCATCTTCGTCCAGCTGACCAATAGTACAACCGTGACTACAAGCAACATCATCTGCAAATATCTCTAACTGAGGTTTGGAGTTAATGGTTGCTTTATCATCTGCCAGGATATTATTGTTGGACTGGTAAGCGTTGGTTTTCTGAGCTTCTTTCTCTACCAGAACTTTTCCGTTGAAAACTCCCGTGGAACTATCTCCAAAAATACCTTTGTAATCCTGATGACTTTCACAATTTGGTTCTATATGATGCACCAAGGTATTATGATCTACATGTTGTTTATCCTCAATAATCGTAACCCCTTTCATGGTAGAATCTATACGTTCCCCATTCTGATAAAAATTAAGATTATTACGGGTCAGTTTTCCGCCAAATGAAAAAGTATGTACAGAAACATTGCTTTCTCCCTTTTGATTGATATAAGTATTGTCAATTAAAGAAGCAGATGACTTATCATTCTGAATCTTGTAGTAATCAACCATAGCTCTTTTATCT
>CAXGBX010000206.1:0-4704 GCA_964008195.1 uncultured Flavobacteriaceae bacterium | reverse complement strand
TATTTATGTGTTTGCAAAGAAACTTTCCAACGTGGATTCTTCATCACATAATCTACAATCAATGGGATTATTTGCTCTCTTTTACTCCATTCCGGCTGAAGATAAAGAATACAATCTTTACTCACTTTTGCCGCCTGTTCCTCAGCAAATTTTAAATCATGTTTATTAAAGACAATGACTTTTAATTCATTGGCGACAGGATAAATTTCCTCTTTTGGAAGTTTGATTTTCTTTGGTGAAAGACAAATCCAATCCCAGGTTCCGGTAAGATCATAAGCACCGGAAGTTTCTATATGAATATCACAGCCTTTCTTTTTAAGATTTCCAGTTAATTCGGTCATATCCCAAGTGAGTGGTTCTCCTCCGGTAATCACTATAGTTTTACTGTATTTTGTAGCATTTTCAACTATCTGCCCAATATGTGTGGGTGGGTGAACATCTGCATCCCAACTCTCCTTCACATCACACCAGTGACAACCTACATCACAACCACCTATTCGTATGAAATAGGCAGCAGTTCCTTTATGAAAACCTTCTCCCTGTATGGTATAGAATTCTTCCATTAAAGGCAGCATCACCCCTCTATCTACCAGCTCTTTTGTCTTTTCTGAAATCATAGCTTGCAAAGATAGCCATAATCTTTCACCTTGGATAATAGAACTCAAAACTTCTCAATATCTATGAATAGCCTTGATTATAAAGAAAATTTCCTCTTATATTTAAGTCGAAAATCTATTTATTTGAGCTCACTTTTCTATAAATCTGCCTCTCTCCTAGTACTATTGGTTTGTATCTATTCCTGCAGCCCTTCACTGAACAAACAGTTTAAAAATGCAGAAGTTTTTGAAAATGCTTTTACTGGTTTTGCTGTTTATGATTTAAAAAATGAAAGAATGCTTTATGAATATAATTCAGATAAGTATTTCACCCCAGCATCCAATATAAAGTTACTTACTCTGTATGCCGGTTTAAAAAACTTAGGCGACTCTATTGCTACATTTAAATATAAAATTTTAAATGACTCCCTAATTTTTACCGCGACCGGAGATCCAACGTTTTTAAATATGAAATTTGATAGTTCTAATACTTTAAATTTTCTACAGAATAATGATTTGGAACTCTACTATGTAAAATCAAAATGGCAGGACAAAGCTTTTGGTCCGGGCTGGGCCTGGGACGACTATAATAATGCATTTTCAGCAGAAAGATCTGCTTTTCCAATTTACGGGAATTTAGTAAATTTTAAATTCAATAAATCAAACAGAACTTTTACTGTATATCCTGAATCCTTCAAAGATTCTATTAAAATTACCGAAAAAGAAAAAGATATTTATAGAGAAATAGATGGAAATACATTCAGTTTTGGAGCGTCATCTTCAAAAAATTATTCAAAGCTAATTCCTTTTAAAACTTCTGAAAAGATCAGCGTCCAGTTATTAAGTGAGAAATTAAATAAAAAAGTGGTTTACCTGGAAGATGAGAAGCTACTTTCAGAATTAAATAATGAATTTTATTCAATCCCGGCAGATAGCCTTTATAAAGAAATGCTGTTTGAAAGTGACAATTTTATTGCGGAACAAATCCTGCTCATGGTTTCTCAGAAAATTTCCGACACTCTGAATACTGAAATCGCTATATCACAAACTCAAAAGAATGATTTCGAGGATCTTCCCGATGAAATATTCTGGGTAGATGGTTCCGGCCTTTCAAGATATAATTTAGCTGCACCGCGTTCAATAGTAAAAATTCTGAAAAAAATAATAGATCTGGAAGGTCAGAAAAAACTTTCTAAAATTTTACCTGAGGCCGGTAAAGAAGGAACCATAAAAAATTTCCTGTTAGATAAGAACGCTATCGTGTATGCTAAATCTGGAAGTATGAGAAATAACTACAGCTTGAGCGGACTTCTGATAACGAAAAAGGGGAAAAGGCTGCTATTTAGTTTTATGAATTCCAACTACACGGTTTCATCAAAAAAACTCAAAGCAGAGATGGAGCAGGTGCTTCTGAGAGTTATTAATAAATATTGAAATTCTCAAACTGATAAATATTTCCTAATTTCGGATTTAGCATTTTAGAAATATGAAAAGAAGAAATTTTGTTTTTAATATTGGTCTTGCAGGTCTGGCTTATCCTCTCGCTTCCTTTTCTAAAAATTCAAATACAATAAAGCTTTCTGATCCTGATATTTTGATCCCGGCCAAACTCCAGGAAGGTGATACTATTGGGATTGTTAGTCCGGCAGGGGCAATTTTTGAAACAGAAGCTTATGATATTGCCCGTGAATCTTTCGAAGCTATGGGCTTGAATGTAAAATTCGGGAAATTCACCCAAAGCAGGTATGGACATTTGGCGGGAACTGATGATGAACGAGCTGAAGAACTAAATGTGATGTTCCAGGATTCCGACGTTAAAGCAATTATAGCCCTTCGAGGCGGATCTGGATCGGCCAGGATACTGGACAAATTGGATTATCAGGCGATCAGGAAAAATCCTAAAATATTTGTGGGTTATAGCGATATTACTGCGCTGCATCTAGCTATTTTCAATAAAACTGGATTGGTGACTTTTCATGGCCCTGTAGCTGTATCAACATGGAATTCTTATAGTTATGATTATTTCAAAAAATTACTTTTTGATGCGGAATTACTCACCTACTCTAATCCAGAGTACAAAGGAACCCAACTTACACAAACAAGCAATCGAATAAGAACCATTACTCCCGGAACCAGCAAAGGTCAGCTTCTGGGGGGTAATTTATCTGTTTTAACCTCTATTATGGGAACTCCATATTTTCCTAAGAACTGGAAAAATAAAATTCTCTATTTAGAAGATATTGGCGAAAAAATATATGCGGTAGACAGGATGATGTCCCAACTATATCTCGGTGGGGTACTTGATCAAATTAGTGGCTTTATATTCGGAAAATGTAATGGCTGTGACCCCGGGGGCAGCGGATATGGGTCATTAACGATGGAAGAGGTAATAGATCATTATATAAAGCCTTTGAATATCCCGGCTTATTCTGGTGCTATGATAGGTCACATAGATGATAATGTTACAATTCCTAATGGGATCAATGCTGAAATTGACGCAAATAATGGAACGATCAAATTATTAAAAGCTGCTGTAAATTAATAGTATTTCATGAAGAAAAAGGAAGATTTTATCGATCATATTTCAAAAGCATATACCACTAAAGGTGATTATATATATTTAGGTGCTGGAATGCTGGACGGCGAAGTTCATTCTCAAGCTGCAGTAAAGATTCCGCTTAAAACCATGAACCGTCATGGGTTGATTGCAGGAGCTACTGGAACAGGAAAATCTAAAACCCTTCAAATCATTGCTGAAAATCTATCTGATAAGGGTGTACCTGTTATGCTGATGGATGTGAAAGGAGATTTGAGCGGTATCGCTCAGGCAGCTGAAGAAAAGGAATTTATTACTGAAAGACATAAAAAGCTTGATTTCCCTTTTAACTCTCAGGAATCTCCAGTTGAGATTCTCACACTTTCAGATCAGGAGGGTATAAGATTAAGAGCAACTGTTAGTGAATTCGGGCCGGTGCTTTTATCCAGAATACTTGATCTAACCTCCACCCAAACCGGCATACTGGCTATTATTTTCAAATATTGTGATGATAATAAACTACCGCTTCTTGATTTAAAAGATCTGAAAAAGATAATTCAATACGCTACGGAAGAAGGCGAGGAAGAATTTGAAGAAAGTTATGGTAGGATTTCCAAAGCCTCTACAGGTGCCATTTTGAGAAAAATTGTCTCTTTGGAGCAACAGGGAGCAGATCTTTTTTTTGGGGAAAGATCTTTTGAAGTAAACGATCTGCTTAGAAAAAACAGAGAGGGTAAAGGATTTATAAATATTTTGAGACTTACCGATATTCAGGATAAACCCAAACTATTTTCCACGTTCATGCTTAGTTTGCTGGCTGAGATTTATTCCACCTTTCCTGAAAAAGGGGATATGGATAAGCCTGAATTAGTAATGTTTATTGATGAAGCTCATTTAATTTTTGACGAAGCTTCAGATGCATTATTAGATCAAATAGAAAGCATCATTAAATTAATCAGGTCTAAAGGTGTGGGAATTTATTTTGTCACCCAAAATCCGGCAGATGTTCCGGAGGAAGTATTAGGCCAGTTAGGTTTAAAAATCCAGCACGCATTAAGGGCATTTACGGCAAAGGATCGAAAAGCCATCAAACTCGCAGCTGAAAATTATCCTATTTCAGATTTTTATGATACCAAAAATATGCTTACATCGTTAGGTATAGGTGAAGCTTTGGTTTCAGCATTAGATGAAAAGGGAAGACCATCTCCACTTGTGGCCACCATGTTAAGGGCACCTATGAGTAGAATGGATATACTCACAAAAAAGGAATTAGAAGAACTACTGGAAAGTTCAGATTTGATTTCGAAGTATAACGAGGAGATTGACAGGGAGAGTGCTTACGAGATTTTGAATAGAAAAATTGAAATCGCAGAGCAGGAAGAAGCGAAAGAAAAAGCTGAAAAAGAACGAAAAGAAGTAACCAGTAAAAGCTCCCGTGGTGACACCAAGAAAACGGAAGGAGCCATTATAAAAGTATTGACCAGCGCTACCTTTATACGAGGAGTTATGGGAATTTTGAATAAATTTTTAAAATAAAAATCATCTACTCGCAAATGCATAAAAAAGCTTTAT
>CAXGBX010000205.1:0-4743 GCA_964008195.1 uncultured Flavobacteriaceae bacterium | reverse complement strand
TGACCCTGAGCATTTACACGTTCCTCTGGTCGTAGGGTTTCCCCAATTCTATCATTATACCTCAATCCAAAAACACTCACATCGTAAGAAAGAAAATCTTTTAATCGACCTCGAATTCCAATATCTGAAGTAAAGCCCTCCTCATCGTCAATATTTGGATCTACCTGAAAACTTGGATTTACCACCCTGATGTCATTAAAAGTTACTGAACGGTAATTTTGCGAGAAATTAGCATATAATTCATTCGCAGCGTTCAGATTATAACTACTTCCAACACCTAGCAGAATAAAGCTCCTTTCAAATTTGCGATTATCTTCAATAGTTTCATTCAGCAAGGTATTTTCGGCATTATCTTTTACGATATTCTTATAAAAACCGTCTGATACGGTATTGATATACTCAAACCTGAAACCCGGTGTAACTGAAAGGTTATTGGTGATATTAAAGATATTCTCTCCAAAAAAAGCCAGGTTTCTATTTGGGAATTCAAATTGAGACTGCCTTTCATAATTTGGAAACTCTGTTGTGGCAAAATTGAAATCCGGCCCTGCAGAAGCACTTCCAGGACCTTGTTCCTGCTCGTTAAATGCCTGATAATATTTGCTACCTAATAATAAAACCGATTCTTCACCCCACAAATCATAACGAGTAAGTATTCGGGCTTCAGCCCCCCAGTTTGAAAATTCATCAACTAACAATTCTCTCGGTGCTTCCGGATTGTCTGATAGTGCCACCCTGTTTTGCCTGAAGCCGACTGCTTTCCTGCTGGCATTCAATCCGAATACATTTAAACTAAGATCTGTTTTTTCAGTAAGCTGATGTTCAAGTTTTAGAGCAAACAGGTTCCAGTTTACTTCAAACCAATTGCGCTCTCGATTACTAAAACTGGGATCTTTATAGAACTGACTATCAGTTAATCCCCCCGGCTGCTGCGCCAGATAATCCAGATAGGTATATTCAAAACTAAGCTTAGTTTTATCATTGAATTTCCAGCCTAAATGTGCGAAGGCATTGTGAGAATCATATTCTGAATTTGGACGGAAACCTTTCCCTCCTTTATAGTTATAATATGTGTAATAACTGAATTTTCCCACAGTCCCACTCAAGCTGTTGAAACTGGTGAAAAGATCGTAAGAACCTACAGATTGCCTTGAAATAAGTTCAATTTCCTTATCTGGTGCCGGTTCATTGAATTTAAAATTGATCAATCCACCAAATTGTGTCCCGTATTGCAGAGAAGCAGCACCACGAACTACCTGGATCTCCCTCAATGCTTCCGGCGGCGGAGTATAATAGCTTTCAGGGTAGCCTAAAACATCAGCTGAAATATCGTATCCATTCTGACGAGTGTTAAAGTTCTGCGTTCTATTCGGGTCGAGACCACGCCCTCCAATATTCAACTGAAGACCGGCATCCCCATTATCATAAATATTCAATCCAACTACCTGACTGTATATCTGCCTGGCATTGTTCGCGGCCAGATTACCGGAAACCTTATCCATTAAAACAACTTCGCTTTTTTTCCCGGCATAAATTGCTGTTCCTTCCACCTTCCTGAGCCTGCGCAGCGCAAAAATCTTTTCTTTTCTATTGGTGATCATTACCTCGCTCAGACTTTCTGCCAGTGGAGATAATTGAAAATTTAGGCTAGTATTCTGAGTTATTGTAATCTCCCTTTCCATGATCTCATATTCATAACTGAATACAGCAAAAATGTAATTCCCATCCTCAAGATCGCTCACTTTATATTCACCATTAGCATTAGCGACAGTTAATTTTCCGGTGGTTTTATTCCAGATTTCAGCATTGGAGATTGGTTCGCCCGAGGCTGAAGAAACCACCACTCCACTTAATGAATTTTGCGCACTAAGAAATAAACTGAAAAAGAAAAATATACTAAAGACCTTTAATCTCATCTTGAAAAGGTAATATAAATGTTTTTTGTTCAAATGAATCGGCGAAATTAAGCAAATTAACGTCAGGACTTATGTATGGCATACTTTTTCTCCCGTTTAAACCAACGTAGCTGTCTACATAGACTTCAATATTTCTGTGCCCGTCTTTCCTGAAATGTTCTGCTAGAAAATGGGCATATTCCAGGATAAAATCGGGTTGAAATGACATCTGTTTCTCCTGGAAAGGAGTTAAAAAATCTGAATTATCTACATAAAAACGTTTGCCTGTCTCTGCATCCACAACTTTAAATTCAGCGTAACCCGCTTTTTCCATTAACATCACTCTCCAAGAAAATCTAAATCCTTCCTCGGTCCAGAACAACTCCCCCGGATAAAGTAAATATCTCCAGGGGAATAATAACTGAATCAAAAAAAATACCGCTACGACTGAGGTAAAAAGTCTTCTTTTTATGGGCTTAAAAAAAAGTAACCTGGTATTGTCAAATTTCGCTTTGCTAATTCGGAGAAAAGAAGCAATTCTCTCCAAAATATTATGATGCACTTCAGGACTAAAAAATATGAGCGCACTTATAATCATAATGTATGGAAACATCCCGATTGGAAAGAGAACACGCGTCATTACATGAAAAATAATTACTGCGAGGAATGCTACAAATCTCGTTCTACGGTATAGTAAAAGGAAGGGAATGAATAAATCATATAACATTCCGCTCCAGCTAAAAGCATAGGCCATCCATTCCTGTTGCAACAAATCCCCTAAAAACGGAATATCATATTTTGAAGGAAGCCATATCTTTAATGGCATAGCTTCCAGAAGCCAGTCTGAATTTAATTTTGCAAGACCAGCGTAGAAATATACGATCCCTAGCAATAGTTTTATGGAATCTATGCACCACCGTGGGATTTTCTGAAAAGCTACTTTTGAATTCTTCCATGCATCTACAGAAAAATAAGCGTTTGCAGGCAGGAAAATCAGTAAAAAACTCAGAATACTGATAAAATAATAATGATTGAGATAGGTGGTTTTATCCATGAGTTCGATGTAGGTAAAACTCAGGAAAAATGTGATGATAGCAATTCGATATTTATAACCAAAAGCTATGAAAAGTGCCGCAAGTCCACATATTATAAAAAGTAAATAGGTGAAATCGCCAAGCGGTTTCACCCATTCAAAATTGTAATAACTAAAATGAAATTTCGGGGTTATATATAATTTTTCAATCCATCCGTTCAGCCAAAATCTGATGATACTGGCAAACATCATGATCCCAAATCCTATTCTGAAAACCGCCAGCGGCGCTGCTTCAGTATAGGAATTCAGATATTTTGAGATTGAAAAATTCATAGAATCAGACTAATCTCCGTCTGAATCTATATAATCCACGCTAATAGACAGTGCCTGGAGCATGTCCAGTTTCAGTAAAACCACTTCTCTTTGCAGCTCATCATGAACTTCAAGCATCAGGGTGTTATTAGTTTCTACCTGGTTTCTTAAGCTTTTATCAAGATCTCCTGACTGAGCTTCAATCGCGTTGAACTGAGCCAAGATATCATCGGCAAGATCTCCTCTACCCAGCGCTTCCAGATAAGCCTGGTAACTCTCCCCAGATCCACCTGTGAAGAAATCTTTAGAGCTATGTAAAGCTTCAAGATATAATTGTTTTGAAAAATCTTCAGTATAAAATGCTTCCACATTTATTGGCGAAGGAGTTCCAGTGATCGCCCCTGAAGGAAATCCAATTTTTCCTGAACGAAGGAACTTTTCAAAATACATCACATATTTGTTGGTTAATCTATCTACAGATCCATTACTCGAAGAACTGGTATTATTTACAAAAGTATCACGGTAATCACCCTGCCATGAAGTAGTCACCTCATTGGTTAGACTATTGATCCTTTTAGCGACTGCCAGAAGATAATTCTTATAATTTTCAGCATTTTCGCCTGTAGCATACTTTGAAAGCGTTTCTTCTTTGTTGTTGGCTACACCATACAGCAGATAATCCAGGGCAGGAAAACCTTGTGCATTAAAAGTGGATGGTAACTCTAAGTCAAAACTTCCAGAACTAATTTTAGACTCTACTCCGGAAGCATCTACAGGATAGGAGTTGATAAAACGTCTGTAATTTAATTCTTCAGCTTTACCAATATCGAAGATAGAAACATTCTGAAATAATTGATAAGACTTCTTATACTGTGCCTTTAAAACCGTTAACTCAGTATTGCCAGGATTATCAACAAAAGACTGGGCAAGTTCTTCCAGTTTTTGAGTATTGCTATTCAAATCTTCATAAGCAGGAAGGATGATATTGTCTGCCCAATTGGCAAGCATGGCTCCCCGATCAAAAGAATCATCTGTATTTCCACCGTTATCACTTCCACCATCATCTTCAGTAGAACAGGCAGCGAATATCAAACAGGCTATTAGCAATAATTTTGAAATCTTCATAATTGTAAATTTTAAAAGCCGGAGCGGAAGAAACTTCCAGCTCCGGCTAATTATCTTTTCTAATTAGGCTTCCTCTACAGAAAAACCAAAAGCGGTAGCTATTTGCTCTGAAATTTCATCCAGAGTTTCCGGGGTAACCTCCCAGAAACCGTTTCCATCAAGCAATAATTCTTTGAAATTATCAATCTGGGGTTTTGAAATATAGGGAGCTCCGTTTGATGGATTGTGCGTAAACCTCAAGCTGTATATAAAACCAAATCCTTCTGATAGTTCATGAAAAGCGCTACCCATATTACCATCAGCCAGAGCTGCTTTTCCTCCCTGCAGATAATGTACGGCACGAATAGCGATCACTTTAGAAAGGTTTTCACGAATAAT
>CAXGBX010000204.1:0-4757 GCA_964008195.1 uncultured Flavobacteriaceae bacterium | reverse complement strand
TTGATTTCAATTTCATCCCCTGCAAAACCACCGGAATTTAATTGCTCAATATAGTCTATAGGTACTACTGGCACTAATATTTCTGTGGCAGTATAAACCTGCTCATCTACAAAAATTTCCAGATGATAGCTTTTATTCAATTCAGGCTGGAATTCATTATTCATGTAATTTCCTCCCTGTACGTGTTCAAAATTAAATTCACTTCCGTCTTCAGAAAAAATCATTATTCGGGCGTTTGTAACTGCCTCAGTATTTTCTTCGTAAAAACCAGAAGTTCTGGAAAGTCTGATATTTTGATTATTCCCGTTAGTACCTTTAAACCATTCTATGGAGGCATCTATAACTAAACGAGGTTCACTTTTTTCCAAAGGGATATTCACCACTTCCTCACAGGAGAGCAACACGATGACTGAGAAGAAAATTATGAGAATGGGATATTTTTTCATTTAAAATTTAAAATTATAAGTGACCGAAGGGATTATACCAAATAGAGATAATCTTACTGCCTCATTTTGCTTGGTGTCCTGATTTTCCCTAAAACTAATTGAATAAGCATTTTGCCTGTTATATACATTATAAATCCCAAAATTCCAGGAAGATTGAAATTTTCTGTTGTCCGCAGCTTTTGGGGTTAGCGTCGCGGAAAGGTCCAGGCGATGATATTCTGGCAGCCTGTCTACATTTCTATCAGCATAAACCGGCACTGTGATTCCCTGGTAGTCATACTGAGCCGTTGGGAAGGTAGTTGCAAGGCCTGTCTGAAAAACAAAATTGGCGTTTAATTGCCATTTTCTATTCAACTTATAACTTCCGGTAATGCTAAGATCGTGGGTTTTGTCATAATTTGAAAGATACCATTCACCATCATTTATCCCTGGCTCCAGAGTAGTTCTTCCGGGTGTACGTTGTTCAGATCTTGATAGGGTGTAGGCTAGCCAGCCTGTTAAATTTCCGCTATTTTTCCTTAATAAAAGTTCCATTCCATAAGCTCTGGACTCTCCTTCAAGAACCACTCTCTCTATAGCATTATTCGCAATGAGGTTTGCACCGTCTATATAATCTATTCTGTTATCTATCTGTTTATAAAAACTTTCGATTTCAAGTGAATACTCTTTATTCTCGAAATTTCTGAAATAGCCAATGGCATATTGGTCCAATACCTGCGGTTTTATATATTGTCCGCTAGGTACCCAAACATCTAGTGGAGTGGGAGAACTTGTATTGGAAATCAGGTGTAAGTATTGGGACATCCTATTATAACTTGCCTTAATAGATTGTTCGTCATTGAAAGCATAGGAAATCGCGATACGTGGTTCAAAATTATTATAAGCTTTTATAACTTCGCTCCGGGAAACATTATTGGTTTCTATAATTTCTGCTTCACTATAAATGTCTCTATCTGGGTCATAAGATACGGGGTTATTATTTTCATAAACATTCACTTCATCCTGTCCCAGTCGAAAAAAAATACTTAGCCGAAGACCATATTCCGCAGAGAATTTATCACTGATTTTATGTTCTGCGGAAATATAAAATGCGTTCTCTAAAGCATATTTATTGGTTAATTTGAAATAATTGATCCCAGATTCTTCATCTATAGGCTCAATTTCCCCCGGATTGAACTCGTAGTAGGTGTTGTGTATACCATACTTTAACTGAAAATTATCATTGATGTAGTGGTTGAAGTCATATTTCAAATTAAAATTCTTGATTCCGCTATCCCAGTTAAATCCAACAAAATTCAAATTTAGTCCATAATAATAATCGCTATAGATTGCTGATAGATTGGTAAAAATATTATCTGAAAATATATGGTTCCATCGTAAATTCAGAACGGCATTGCCATAGGTGTTCTCAAAATTCTGGCTAATATTAAAAACATCCCTTCCGAAATATCCAGAAAGTAACAATTTGTTACTGTCATTTAACGTGTAGCTAAGTTTAGTATTCAGATCATAGAAATAAGCTGAATTGTCATTATCGGTAAGTTTCAGAAATAAATGGGCATAAGAACTTCGTGCACCTATCAGAAAAGAACCTTTATCTTTTACAATAGGACCTTCGGCCAAAAGTCTGCTTGAAATTGCGCCAATCCCGCCCTGCATCTGAAACTCCTTACTATTTCCATCCCGCTGATAAATATCCAGCACCGAGGAGACCCTTCCGCCATATTCCGCAGGAATACCACCTTTATAAAGTTTCAGATCTTTGATCGCATCTGGGTTAAAAACTGAAAACAGACCAAATAAATGTGAAGAATTATAAATTGTCGCTTCATCTAAAAGAATCAGGTTTTGATCTACAGCACCTCCCCGAACGTTGAACCCTGAAGAACCTTCCCCGGCATTGGATACACCGGGCAAAAGCAATAAAGATCTAACCACATCTACTTCACCAAAGACCACAGGCAGATTTTGAATGGTTTTAATAGATAATTTGTTTACGCTCATTTCAGGTTTTCTAATATTCAGACCTTCAACGTCACTGGTAATTAAGACTTCTTCAAGACTTTCTGAAGCTTCTTCGAGTTGAAAATTTAATTTCTGATCGCTATTTATATCAATAGTTTTCAGAATACTTTGATAGCCCAGATAGGTGATTTGAACCTGATATGTACCCTGCGGCAGTTTGATAGAATAGTAGCCATATTCATTGGTGACCACACCAGTGCTGGCTTCAGGAAAAATAATATTAACGCCTATTAAGGTCTCATTGCTGGAAGCGTCGGTAATAGTACCGTTGAGTGTAAATAATTCCTGACCTAAAAGCTGAATATGGAAAAATGATAGGAATAGCAGAAGAACTAAATAGCGGGTATGCAATTTTTTATTCAAAAATAGAACTAAGAATGCTAATATGAAAATTTAAACTTCAGTTAGCCCAATGCTTTTTCCCTTTTGGAAAACTGAAAAAGTAAGAGAAAACTGATAAAAAGGCAACTTAAAAGAATTACCGCAAGCGGTATTGAACTTGAGGTATGAAATAAGCTGATGATAAAAGAAGTAAGGGCGCCAAGAATCATTTTTAAACTTCCGATTAATGCTGAAGCGCGTCCTGCTTTCTTCTCGAAAGGCTCCAGGGATAGGGCAGTAGTATTCGGATTTTGAAAGCCTAATAGAAAAAGAATTAGAAATAAAATTACCACGGTGGCTATAAATCCAAAATCGTAAATTGAATTAATGAGAAATAGAACTGAAAGTATAACAAGAATAACACTATTGAACAGTGTGATTTGAAATGTAGAATACCTTTTCAGGAATAATCGATTTATCTGACTTCCAAGAATGAGTCCGCCGGCATTTATACCAAATAGAATTCCGAATTCTTTCTGGCTGAGATCGTAATTTTCCATAAATAGTTTTGGTGCATCTGAAATATATGCAAACATGGCTCCAATAGTAAAACTACCGGCAAATGCGAAACTAGAAAATTTGGAATGGGTAAGTATTCCATAATATTTAATGGCAACCTGCTTTGGTTTGAGATCTACCTGTTTATCGGGTATGATACTTTCAGGTAGAAGTTTTGTGACGCTAATGATCATCAATGCGCAAAAGATGGCGAGAAACAGAAAAATCATTTGCCATCCAAATGACTCAATAATAAAGCTACCCACAGTAGGGGCTATAATTGGCGCTCCTCCCATAATGAGCATTAAAACTGAGATTGCCCCTGCGACTTCATTCACCGGAAAAATATCCCGGACTATTGCTTTTGCAGCAACCATACCACCCGCGGCTCCAGCTGCCAGGAAGAATCTTGAAACGATGAGCCAATCCAGATTTGGTGAATACATACAGCTTAAAGCAGAGATAAAATAGATCCCCAGCCCTATAAGTAGAGGTTTTTTTCTTCCGAATTTATCCATAATGGGCCCATAAGCTAATTGACCCAAAGAGATTCCAATAAAATAGCTGGTAAGAGTTAAGCCGATCTTGCTTATGCTAGTATTAAAATCTTTGGCAATATTTTCAAAGCCCGGTAAATATGCGTCTATAGAGAAAGGTCCCAGGGCGATCATTGTACCCAGGACTAACAGAATGATATATTCCTGTTTTTTATTTCTTTCTGATGTATTTGGAAGCATCCGGCAAATTTCAACAAACAGAGGCTTCTGTTCTAATTTCATAGCCTGTTTAACGAAAGATTAAATTATGTAGATACTGCTTTAATTTGCAGTTTGAGGAATTTCAAATTTTAAAATCCGATCTTTGTCAAGTAATTAGCATAAATCTATGTCATTTAAAAAATTAAATCCTCTGCTTAAAGAAGCTATCGAGCGATTAGGTTACGAGATTCCTACATCTTTTCAGAAAAAAGCCTTGCCAAAAATAAAAAGTGGAGCAGATTTGTATTTACTGGCTCCCAGGGATAGTGGTAAAACTACCGCTATGATTATTAGTGTGATCCAAAAATTGAACTCAGAAGCATTTGAGGATTCACCAAGAGCGCTTATCTATGTAAAAAACAAAGAAGCCGCTTTAGAATTAGCGCAGAGGTTTAAAGAGTTTACCAGAGAGATGGATTTAAGAATTTATTGTGCTTACGAAGAGCAGAATATAGATGATCAAAAAGATGATATCTATTATGGAGTAGATATAGTAATTGCGACTCCAAAAAGATTGAGCAAATTATTTTCCATAACAGGTATTCATTTAGGGCAATTACAGCTTTTTATACTCGAAGATGCCGAATTCCTTTCTAAACCCGGACTTATTGATGATGTGATAAGAATTCCGCTAAGTATCAATAAATGT
>CAXGBX010000203.1:0-4757 GCA_964008195.1 uncultured Flavobacteriaceae bacterium | reverse complement strand
TATTATCTCATTCTGATCTTTTTGCTGCCGGAATTGCCCGTAGCGGAGCTTATAACCGAACACTAACCCCATTTGGTTTCCAAAGTGAAGAAAGAAGTTACTGGGAAGCACCGGAAGTTTACAACACTATGTCCCCATTTATGCATACCGATAAGATGAAAACCCCGCTACTTCTTATCCATGGAGAGGCTGATAATAACTCGGGTACCTACCCAATGCAGAGTGAGCGCTATTTCAATGCTTTAAAAGGTCTTGGAGCAACTGCAAGATTAGTGATGCTACCGAAAGAAAGCCATGGTTATAGCGCCAAGGAATCTGTACTTCATGTGCTTTGGGAGCAGGATCAATGGCTGGATAAATACGTGAAGAATAAAAAAGAAACAGAAGCGAATCAGGAAGAGATGCCTGAAGAGAGCTTTAAGAATTAATAGAGTTACTTCTAATTTAAAAAGGGCTGTCTAAAAATTAAAATATCGTCATCCTGAATTTAGTTCAGCTTGACGTAAAAGCATTTTTTAGACAGCCATTTTAATTAAAATAAGAAAGCGCAACCGATTGGGATCGACAACGCTTTCTCTCAACCTAACCAATAAATCAACTTTTAGAGAAAAACTCTAAACTTATTAATATCAACATTTGCTTTAAGATCGTGCAATAGATTATAGAGACCAAAGAAGGTTCTGCTCATATAGAGAAAATGCCTGCTTCCTCTGTTCCCATTCATTCTTCGCAATTCAGGATCTTTAGAATATCTTTCACTCAATTCAGTAAGGTGTTTCCAGAAATTTTCATCAGTAAAATCAAATTTTTCAGATTGAAATGGTGTGGAGAACATGGTGAACATTTCCTTAAACATTTCAGAAAGATATGCCCGCTCCTTTTCTGTATCTTTTTCAGTCAAAATTTCAAGCTCATGCAATTTTGCAGTGAAAAACTTTTTGTCATTTAAATTCTCCCTATTCGTAAGAGAAAAATACGGATCATAAAAATCATCTGGAATTTGTTTAATGCATCCAAAATCAATTGCGATTAAATTATAATTTTTATCTACCATAAAGTTACCCGGGTGAGGATCTGCATGTACCTGTTTCAATCCGTGAATCTGGAACATATAAAAATCCCATAAAGCCTGCCCAACTTTATCTGCCAGTTCCTGATCATCGTTAGATTTGGCAAATTCGCTCAAATGAACACCATCCATCCAGTCCATGGTAATAATACGTTCACTGGATAAATCTTCATAATATTTAGGAAAAGTGATGTTTGGGATGTGTGAGCAAGCTTCAGAAATTTCCTTGCTCTGCTTCACTTCCAAGATGTAATCTGTTTCTTCCAAAAGCTTCCCTTCAACTTCTTTAAAATACTTTTCAGAATCTTTGGCTTGCATATTGAACATTTTTAATGCAATTGGTTTTACCATTGCCAGATCTGAACTGATACTGTCTGCAACTCCCGGATATTGGATTTTCACAGCAAGTTTCTTCCCGTCTTTTGTAGCCTTATGCACCTGACCGATGCTGGCTGCATTTACCGACTGAGTTGCAAACGTATCATATAAATCTTCGGGATATTCCCCGTGATATTTTTTAAATGTCTTTCTAACAAGTGGCGCAGATAATGGCGGGACACTAAACTGAGCGAGACTAAATTTCTCTACATATGCACCAGGTAAAAGATTTTTTTCCATGGAAAGCATTTGCGCAACCTTAAGGGCACTCCCTTTCAGACTTTTTAAGCCATCGTAGATATCGCTCGCGTTATCTTCATCCAGCTCGTCCCTTGTTAATTCAGAATTAAAAGCTTTTTTACCATAATATTTCAAATAATTTCCGCCGATTTTAACTCCTGTTTGTACAAGTTTTCCCGTTCTGCCAATTTTTCCTGTAGGTATGTTGTCTATGGTTTTCATCTTTTTCTATCTTAAGCCATTCTTTCTTTCCAAAGAAATTTACCGAGATCAACTACTCTTTCCAGTGGGGTATTATCAAATAAATCGAATACCGTATTAACAGATTTTTCAATAGCAACATCGGTACTTTCAAATGCCGGAGAGTTATCATCCATCCAGAATTTCAGTAAGAATAAGAACTGAACCCAAACTCCTTCAGAAAAAATTCTTTCACTCTGCTGAAATAATTTTAAAGATTTCTCCTGATTTCCTTCCTCAATTAGTGTTTTAGCGTAGGTCTTTATTCTTTTTCGCAAACTCTTAAGTTGCTCGAGATTTTTCATGGAATTTTCGTGCTCTTTTAAAGTGTAGAGAACATAACTCCTATTTGCGGTTAGTACTTCAAAAAATGTATAATAGAAAGTCAATAATTTTTCGCGGTTGGAGAATTCAGCATATTCCTTAGATTTCTCCATAACCTGAATACTGTTTTCAAAAAATTTATCCCAGATAGCTTTTCTCAAACCATCAAAACTCCCGAAAAACTTATAAAATTCCTGCTCTGTCATATCATTATCCTTAGCAAACTTGTAAACGCTTCTAGGCGTTTTTTCATTTACCAGTACATAATCCATATACACTGCTATTAATTTATCTGCAGTTACTTTTTCTTTTAGCTTTTTATTTTCTGTCTTCTTTGCCATAATCTTTTCTTTCATTTCAAAAATACAACTTTGTTTAAATAATTTTAAAAAACTTTAAACAAAACTTTGTTAAATATTTATACCTCAGAGATTCCGGAGTTTTAGACGTTGCTCCATCCGATTAATTACAAATGTGCCAGATTGACAGCGAATTGGAAATGGTATTTTTTTTGAAACAAGGGGATTGAATTAAAATTTAAAATCATACATATGTCAACCGGAAAAATAAATGTATCTGTTGAAAACATTTTTCCGCTCATCAAGAAGTTTTTATATAGTGATCATGAAATCTTTTTGAGGGAGCTAATATCAAATGCAACCGATGCTACTTTAAAACTTAAACACCTAAGCAGTTTAGGTGAAGCGAATGTGGACTATGGAAATTCGCACATCGAAGTTAAGATCAATAAAGAAAATAAGACACTTCATGTCATAGATCAGGGGATTGGTATGACAAAAGAGGAAGTTGAAAAGTATATCAACGAAGTGGCTTTCTCTGGAGCAGAAGAATTTCTTGAAAAATATAAAGACTCTGCTAAAGATAGCGGTATTATTGGCCATTTCGGGCTTGGATTCTATTCTGCCTTTATGGTAGCAAACAAGGTAGAGATTATTACAAAGTCTCATAAAGATGAGCCTGCTGCGCACTGGATCTGTGAAGGAACTACAGAATTTACCCTGGAAGATGCTGATAAAAAAGAGCATGGTACAGAGATCATTCTTCATATTAATGATGAGGATAAAGAGTTTCTTGAAGAAAACAGAATTCAGGAACTATTGGTGAAGTATAATAAGTTTATGCCTATTCCTATTAAATTCGGAACGAAGGAAGAAACTTTACCGCTTCCCGATGATGCGAAGGAAGATGCAAAACCGGAAACTGAAACCGTTGATAATATCATCAACAATCCAGAACCGGCCTGGACAAAACAACCAACAGACTTAGAAGAGAAAGATTATAACGAATTCTACAGGGAGTTGTACCCCATGCAATTCGAAGAACCGCTTTTTCATATTCACCTGAATGTTGATTATCCTTTTAACCTTACAGGAATTCTTTATTTCCCGAGGATGACTCAGGATATGAACATTCAAAAGGATAAAATTCAGCTATATCAAAATCAGGTTTTTGTAACAGATAATGTTGAAGGTATAGTTCCTGAATTTCTTACGATGTTGAGGGGAGTTATTGATTCTCCTGATATTCCTTTAAATGTTTCAAGATCTTACCTGCAGGCAGATGGTGCGGTTAAGAAGATTTCCAGTTATATCACCAGAAAAGTAGCTGATAAGCTGAAAAGTTTATTTAATAATAACCGTGAAGATTTTGAGAAGAAATGGAACGATATCAAGATCGTTATTGAATACGGAATGCTTTCAGAAGATAAATTTTTCGAGAAGGCTGAAAAGTTTGCACTTTATCCTACGACTGAAGGAGATTATTATACTTTTTCTGAATTGGAAGAAGCGATCAAAGAAAACCAGACTGACAAAGATGGTAACATGATCGTACTATATGCATCTAATGAAAATGAGCAGCACAGTTATATTGAGGCAGCCAAGGAAAAGGGTTATAAAGTTTTATTGCTGGATTCTCCTATTATTTCCCACTTGCTTCAGAAATTAGAAACTTCAAAAGAGAAAATTTCTTTTGTAAGAGTAGATTCAGATCATGTAGATAATCTAATTAAGAAAGATGAGGAGAAAATTTCCAAACTTTCTGATGAAGAAATAGAGAAGCTGAAAACTGATTTTGAAAAAGTAATTCCATCGGAAAAATATACTATTCAAATGGAGGCTATGGACAGTACCGCTGCGCCACTGATCATTACACAGCCGGAGTTTATGCGTAGAATGAAAGAAATGCAGCAAACCGGTGGTGGCGGAATGTTTGGAATGGGTAATATGCCAGAAATGTACAATCTTGTGGTAAATACCAATCACGACCTGATTAGCACTATTCTCAACACCAAAACTGAAAAGAAACAGCAGAAGTTGATCAAACAATCGCTGGATCTTGCCAGACTTTCTCAGAACCTTTTAAAAGGTGAAGAGCTAACAAGCTTTATTAAGAGAAGTTTTGAGATGGTAAAATAATCCCTTCATAATTAATATGAAAAAGCCGCTTTCTGATAAGGAGAGTGGCTTTTTTACATTACAAGGAT
>CAXGBX010000202.1:0-4790 GCA_964008195.1 uncultured Flavobacteriaceae bacterium | reverse complement strand
ATGACCGAAATCTCTAATATTCATACAGCAATCCAACCACAGGAAACACTTTTCGTGGTAGATTCCATGACTGGTCAGGATGCGGTTAATACTGCAAAGACCTTCAACGAAAGACTGAATTTCGACGGGGTCATCCTTACAAAATTAGATGGTGATACCCGTGGTGGTGCGGCGATTTCAATTAAATCTGTCGTAAATAAACCTATCAAATTTATCGGTACCGGTGAAAAGATGGATGCGATCGATATCTTCTATCCATCCCGTATGGCCGACAGGATTCTGGGGATGGGTGATGTTGTTTCCCTTGTTGAACGAGCTCAGGAGCAGTATGATGAAGAAGAAGCGAGAAAACTTCAGAAGAAGATCGCGAAAAACGCTTTTGGATTTGATGACTTTTTGAAGCAGCTTCAGCAGATCAAGAAAATGGGGTCTATGAAAGATCTTATGGGAATGATTCCGGGAGCTGGGAAAATGCTAAAAGATGTAGATATTGATGATGATGCTTTTAAAGGAATTGAAGCCATCATTCATTCGATGACTCCAGGAGAAAGAAGCGAACCTAAGGTGATCAATGCCAGCAGAAAGAAAAGAATCGCCAAAGGCTCCGGGACTACGGTTCAGGAAGTGAATCAACTTCTGAAACAGTTCAACCAGATGGGTAAAATGATGAAGATGATGCAAGGTGGCGGTGGTCGTAAAATGATGCAGATGATGAAGGGGATGCAATAATCCCCCTTGCCCCCAAAGGGGGAATTGTGAATAAATTTTTAACTCCTCCCCTTGTGCGAGATCGGGAGGGGCTTAACTGCCAACTAAAAAACTGAATACTGAATATGACAATTCTCGACGGTAAAAAGATCAGCAACGATATCAAGGATGAAATTGCTGCTGAAGTTACCAAAATCAAGAAACGCGGAGAAAAAGTGCCGCATCTGGCTGCAATTATTGTAGGGAAGGATGGAGCAAGTATGACCTACGTGAATAGTAAAGTTAAAGCCTGCGAAAGAGTTGGTTTTGAATCTTCACTGTTCCGACTTCCACATACGGTTAGTGAACTGGAATTACTGGATAAGATTGAAGAATTAAATGAGAATGACGATATAGACGGCTTTATCGTTCAGTTGCCGTTGCCTCCTCAAATTAATACCCAGAAAGTATTGAATGCGGTAGATCCAGATAAAGATGTAGATGGATTCCATCCTACCAATTTCGGGAAAATGGCATTGGATATGACCAGTTTCATTCCGGCCACACCCTTCGGAATATTGGAACTGTTGGAGCGTTATGACATTCCAACAAAAGGAAAGCATACCGTGGTAATTGGGAGAAGCTATATTGTAGGGCGCCCAATGAGTATTTTAATGGGAAGAAGTGGATTTCCTGGAAATTCTACTGTTACCTTAACTCATGAATTCACTAAGAATATTGCTCAGGTAACATCCCAGGCTGATATTATCATAATTGCTGTTGGAATCCCTGATTTTCTAAAAGGAGAAATGATCAAGGATGATGCTGTTATAATTGATGTTGGGATTACCCGTGTTCCAGATGAGAACACCGAAAAAGGATATGTAATCAAAGGAGATGTAGATTTTGAAAATGTGAGCAAACGTGCTTCCTATATTACACCGGTACCTGGAGGAGTAGGACCTATGACGGTTTCCATGCTGCTTAAAAATACGTTACTGGCTAGAGAAAGGCATAACCATAGAGCTACACAAGCCATAAAAAAATAAAGAGACTGTTTAAAAAGTCCTTATTTCGTCAAGCTGAACTTTTTTCAGCTTCTAATTGATTTTCAATTACTTATGATCCTGAAATAAATTCAGGATGACGGTTTACGACTTTTTAGACAGCTACTTTTTTATAAAATATCGCTTGAATCGCCACTTTCAAGTTTCCAGTCCAGATAGTTATGAATATCAGATTGGATAAATCTCAAACCGAATGTAATAATAGCCATATCATCGATATAACCAAGTCCAGGGATAAAATCTGGGATAATATCTAATGGGTTTAAAATATACAGGAATGAAAATGCGATGGTAGCTATAGTAAACCACGGCACCTGCTTATAAACTCCTTTGCGGTAATCTTTGAGCATGCCATACATCACTTTTCCTAGTTCAGCATATTTTTGAAGCATCCCGGAATTATTGATCTTTTGATCAACTTCTTCTTTGCGGCTCAGTGCTATGCTTACATCATTATCGTCTATTTTGGCAACTTCTGTCTGTAAATAGTCTTCATTTATTTCTTTCTTCTTTTTTCCGAACATAACTTTTAATTTAAATATCTATAATCTGTGATGGGCATTACCATATTCCTTTTTGTAAATTTTCAAAATTAGAAGGAATAATGAAATTAATAATGGCCCGAATATTAATCCAATGAAGCCGAATAGTGGCACTCCTACAATAACTCCGAAGAGAGTAATTAGGGGGTGAACGCTGGCAAGTTTTTCCAGAACATATAATCTAATGATGTTATCTGTAGAACCCACCACGACAAATCCGTAGATAAGTAGCGCTATAGCTTGAAAATCACTTCCCTGTGCAAATAATAATATGCAGGCAGGTAAAATACCAATCGCGGTACCAATAAATGGAATCATAGAGCCAATCGCGGTAATTACGAACCAGAAAAATGGATCTGGAACTCCAAATATTAAAAATCCTATAAGGGCTATAATCCCCTGTACGATGGCTACCAGCGGGATCCCAAGAGCATTGGATTTCACAAGTTGATTGCTTTCTTCTCCAATGATTCTAAGATTGTCTTTACCAAGCGGAATATAAGTGATCATCGATTCCCGAAGGGATTCACGGTTGGTAAGCATATAGTACAACATAAAATACATGATACCAATCGCAATAAAGGCATTGAACGTGCCACCTGCAAGATTTTGCAGGTTCGAGGATACCCAGCTGGTAATTGCTGAGGTATCTATATTTGAACTTATGCTAAAACCAATTTCAGTCTCAACTTCATTTAATTGATCTTTGAGAGCTTTCAAAACCCTTTCAGAATTTGAGACCGCTTTTCCAATTTTGGAGGTCAGCATAATGGCTATCAGGGTAACAGGTATAAGAATACCCACGAAAGAACCCGTCATAAGTAATGAAGCAGCCAGGGCCGGCTTCCACCCACGATTCATTAACTTCCTCATCCAGCCTTTCAAAATGACATATAAGGTGACTGCTCCTAAAACACCTGAAAGGTAGGGTAGTGTTTCGCGTACAATTAGAACCGTTAAGAAAAGTATTAATAACAGGACAAATACCTGGCGTACTAAAGACGGTTTAAGTCTATCCATTTTTGGCTGGTTGGTTTGTAAACTTAAAAAGACTAATTATACAGCAAAAAGCTGGTCCATATTTTTGAAAGCCTTGAATTCTAAAGCATTTCCACAAGGATCTTTAAAGAACATGGTAGCTTGTTCGCCTGGTTTTCCTTCAAACCGAATATAGGGTTCGATGACGAAATCCACGTTCTTGCTTTTCAGTAGTTTTGAAAACTCCTGAAAAACCTCCCATTGTAGGACTACTCCAAAATGTGGGACGGGAACCTCTTTTCCGTCTACAGGATTAGATGTAGAAGCTTTGGTTTCCTGGGGATCCTGATAATGTATCACCAGTTGATGTCCGAAAAAATTGAAATCTACCCAATGATCGCTACTACGACCTTCTCCGCAACCCAGGATTTCTTTGTAAAATTTTCTACATTTCTGAAGATCAGAAACAGGAATGGCTAGGTGAAATGGTTGTACTTTCATGTTGCAAATATTTAGTCGGTTAAAGATAAGTGAATTGCTTTTATCTTTAGATTCTAAAATTAGCAAGAACTGAGTACAATGTTTTAAGAAACTGCGCTAATTCTCTGTTAAGATTTGCGTTTTCGTGGGTGCTTTCTTTTTACACGATTGGGTTGTGTTGCCGTTTCAGGAATGGAACCTTCTTCAGTTTTGGTAGATTGCCCGGTTAAATTATTTATAGTATTTAATTCTTCACTGGTAAGGTCCCGCCATTGTCCTACAGGTATATCAAGAGAAACATTCATGATTCTAACTCTTTTCAGGGAGGTAACTTCATAGTCTAAAAATTCACACATCCTTCGAATTTGCCGGTTCAAGCCCTGAGTTAAGATAATTCTGAAGGTATGATGACCAAGTTTTTCCACTTCACATTCCCGTGTGACTGTATCCAGAATGGGAACTCCCGAGGACATTTTTTTTATGAAATCTGAAGTAATTGGTTTATTCACAGAAACAACATATTCCTTTTCGTGATTATTTCTGGCCCGCAGAATTTTATTTACAATATCACCGTCGTTGGTCAGAAAAATAAGCCCCTCACTTGGTTTATCCAGTCTGCCAATTGGGAAAATTCGTTTAGGATAATTTATGTAATCTATGATATTATCTTTTTCCACCTTGGTGTCTGTGGTACAAACGATGCCGACTGGTTTATTGAAAGCGATGTACACATTAGGTTCTTTCAGCTCTTCTTTAGAAACAGGTTTGCCATCAACTTTCACCAGATCGCCGGGAGTCACTTTGGTACCCATTTCCGGAACTTTATCGTTAATGGTAATTCTTCCCTGATCTATAAGTTTATCGGCTGCCCTTCTGGAGCAATAACCCAACTGACTCAAATATTTATTAATACGTACTTCTTCTGCCATAAAATCTATTCTCCTGCAAAGATACTTTGAAAATAGGGAAAAGAGAAAAATGAAGGGTGAAGGGTAAAGGGTGAAAAAAATTAAATAAGTTTTTTAGAGAAAGATCA
>CAXGBX010000201.1:0-4823 GCA_964008195.1 uncultured Flavobacteriaceae bacterium | reverse complement strand
GCTAGCGGAGAACCTTTGAAAAAATCCGGATGAAATAGCAGGGCAAATCTTAGGTTGTAATCCTTTTGGCTTTTGATCCCAACAACCTGGCCAGACCCCTTAAAAACCATGGTATCTTCTTCATAATCATAGGTATTTCTGCCGTACTTTAATCCCAGCAATTCACCCCTTTCAAAAAATAGCATAGAAATCAAATCTGAATTTTCTGCTGGCTAAGGGTTTAGCGAATGAATTATCAAAAGATGTAATTAAAGGGTGGATTGTTTTATCTCTTTTAAATTGTTGTACTGCGAGATAGTTTTTACATTTAAAATATTTTCCATGCTGCCTATTTTTAAGTATAACAAATTTATCAGTCAGACTCTTAGTAACTTACAAGGTCAGATGAAATAAGTAATGATGGTTATAATATCTGTATTTTGTGTACAGAATATATAGGAAGGTTATAAGATATTTATTAAAGACCAAAAATGAAAGAATTAACTGAAAAATAGAATTATATGAAAAATTTGATAAAAGTATTATTGTTCATAATTCCCGTAGGTGTTTTTGCTCAGCAGGAATTATATGAAGTTTCTTCATATCTGGATGAGGGTGTTAAGGCTCCAAATACCCATTATATAGGAGAAGCCTGGTTAAACGGGGTGCTGGAAGTTGAAGGAGATTTAGATTTTCATATCACCAAGGCTAATTTTAAGGCGAACTCTACGCTAGATTGGCATAAGCATGCCTCTACCCAGGTTTTGATTTATGTTGAAGGGGAAGGATACTATCAGGAAAGGGGAAAAGAACCTATTATTCTTAAAGCTGGTGACGTTATAAAATGTGACAAAGAGACAGAACATTGGCATTCATCCACGAAAATAAGTGATGTAACTTATCTGGCTGTTTATGGCGGAGAACAACCCACTACCTGGACCGAGGTGCTTACCCAGGAATATTATGATCGCGTAGCGGAAAAGTTAAAAAAATAGTTAGCTATTTAAAGAATTTGAAATGAAGGTTTTTCAATTAAATAATCTCTCGGTCTTATTTGCAATTATCTTTATGCTTATAGGTGTTGAATTTAATTCCCAGGAAAACATTGCCATAGTTTATTTATCCAGGACTGAAAATACAAAGGCTGTTGCTGAAATAATCCAGCAAAAGATAGGAGGTAGACTAATTAAATTGGAAAAGGAAAGTCTATATCCGGAAAATTACCAGGAAATTGTAGCACAGGTAGCCCAGGAAAATGAGGACGGATATCTTCCACCACTTAAAACTAAAATTGCGAACCTGGCAGAATATGATATTGTATTTATAGGTTTTCCTACCTGGGATATGCAAATGCCACCTCCAATGAAAAGTTTTTTATCTGAAAATAATCTCAGTGGCAAAACAATAATTCCCTTTAATACAAATGCTGGGTATGGTGTAGGGCAGGGGTTTGATCAACTCAAAGAACTGTGTCCTGAAAGCAAAATTCTTAAAGGCTTTTCGGTTGAAGGAGGATATGAAAAAAGAGGGGATTTCCTTGCGATTAAAGGAGAACGTGAAGAAAACGTATCAGAACAGGTAAACGTATGGTTAATAGGGATTGGAATAATTTGATCCCCGTCTAAAACTTTTAATAGGAATTGATCAATAATTATAAAATAGATAATGATATTCTGTACTTGTATTTGCAGGAAGTAGTTTTTTAGAAAATAAATCATTAATTTTTAGAAAAATTTAGGATTATGGCAGAATTTAATTTAAAAATCAACGGGGAAAGCCTCAGTCTTGACGTTGATCCTAACACCCCTTTGCTTTGGGTTTTAAGGGATCATTTAAAACTAGTAGGCACTAAATATGGCTGCGGAATAGCCCAATGTGGAGCATGTACTGTACATTTTAATGGTTCTGCCGTAAGATCATGTCAATTGCCTGTCTCATCGGTTGCAGGTAATGAGGTAACGACTATTGAAGGACTTTCCGAAAACGGGGATCACCCGGTTCAGAAAGCCTGGCTTGAACATGATGTTCCGCAATGTGGTTATTGCCAGGCGGGGCAGATCATGACGGCTTCAGCTTTACTAAAACGTAATCCGAGTCCAAGTGATGAAGAAATCGAAAATGCTATGAATGGTAATATTTGTCGCTGCGGAACCTATACCAGAATTAAGGCTGCTATAAGAACAGCTTCAGATTCCCAAATAGCCTAATCTTAGTTGAATTTAAATCGAGAAAAATGAGTAAAGTAAAAACAGGAATAGGCAGAAGGTCTTTCATAAAAAGCGTTTCTTTTGCCAGTGGCGGATTGATTATCGGTTTTAACTGGCTGGCATGTAAACGACCTGAAGAGGAGGGATCTGAAGAAATGGCCATGCAAATGCCTGATGAGTGGTTCGAGCTAAACGGTTATCTAAAGATCGGTGATAATGGAATTGTAACGATCTATTCTCCAAACCCTGAAATTGGTCAGAACGTCAAGACTTCCATGCCCATGATCGTAGCCGAGGAACTTGATGTAGACTGGAAAAATGTTATCGTAGAACAAGCACCCTTAAATACCGATATTTTTACCAGGCAGCTGGCCGGTGGCAGTCAGTCTATACGTCAGGGATGGGAATCATTGAGAACCGCTGGTGCGACAGCCAGACAAATGCTTCTTACTGCTGCCGCTAAACAATGGGAAGTTCCGGTTTCTGAACTTTCTGTGGAAAATGGCATTATAAAGCACAAAGGAAGTGATAAGACTATGGGTTATGGCGAGATCGCAAAAGCCGCCGCCCAGGTTGAAGTTCCGGAAGAAGTGGAATTAAAGGACAATGACAATTTTAAAATCATTGGTACTTCCCGAAAGAATGTTGATGCGAAGAAAATTGTGACCGGCCAGCCTCTGTATGGTTTAGATACGTATAAAGACGGAATGCTCATCGCGATGCTGGTACAGCCTCCTGCATTCGGGATGGAGTTCAAATCTATGGAGGCCGATAAAGTTAAAGAAATGCCCGGTATCGTTGATGTTTTTACCATAGATACCTATCCGGAGGATATGGAAAAAGAGTGGAGTGATGTTGCTGCCTTTTCAAAACTGGTTGTCGTGGTTGGTGAATCAACCTGGCAGGTGATGCAGGCTAAAAAGGAACTAAAAGTAGAGTGGGACCTTAATCCTAAATTGACCGAACAGATACAGATCTTGGAGAAATCGGCTGGAATGGCTGGAGCTACCGGACTTGAAAGCAGTAATATTCATAATACCCTTATGGCTGAGGTCGGTGAAAAAAAATCTGAAGTTGTAAGAAAGGACGGCGAGCCGGAAAAAGCATTTAAAAATGCTGCCAAGGTTGTCGAGCGTTCTTATACCTGCCCTTTCCTGGCACATAATTGTATGG
This sequence comes from uncultured Flavobacteriaceae bacterium, assembly GCA_964008195.1. Classification (GTDB taxonomy): domain Bacteria; phylum Bacteroidota; class Bacteroidia; order Flavobacteriales; family Flavobacteriaceae; genus Christiangramia. The sequence goes on along the minus strand of CAXGBX010000201.1, from coordinate 1,464 downwards.
AACCTATGAACTTTTTTGCTGATGTTACAGATGAGAAGGCCATGCTGTTAGGTCCTATTCAAACTCCCGAGTATGCTGAAAAAAGTGTAAATAAAAGATTAAGAATAGAACTTGAAAATATTGATGTACAAATGACCCGTATGGGAGGTGGTTTTGGTCGTAGACTTTATGGTCACTTCCTGGTGGAAGCTGCCGTGATTTCCCAGAAAATGGGAAAACCTATCAAATTGGTCTATTCCCGTGAAGACGATATGACCAATGGTGTGTATCGCCCGGCTTATTATGTGAAATATCGTGCAGCGCTTGATGCAAGCAATAAATTGACAGCTTTTCATGTAAATGCCGGGGGAATTCCCGAAAGTCCGCTTTTCGCCAATCGTTTTCCTGCAGGAGCTATCGATAATTATCTGGCAGAAAGCTGGAGTCTGGAATCAAATATTTCCACAGGAGCTTTCAGGGCTCCAAGATCTAATTTCATTGCCGGAGCTGAACAGTCATTTTTAGACGAACTGGCAGAGGAATTGGGGCAGGACCCAATTCAGTTTAGGCTGGATATGCTAAAACGGGCTGAATCTGATCCTGTTGGAGAAGAAAACGATTACGATGCTAAAAGATATGCCGGTGTTCTTAAGGTCGCCAGGGATAAATCTGGATGGAACAATGGAAGTTCAGGTCAAAGTCGTGGAGTTTCGGCATATTACTGCCATAATTCATACGTGGCACAGATCCTTGACATGACGGTGAAAAATAATGAACCTTTGATAGATAAAGTCACTTGTGTGGTAGATTGCGGAATCGTGGTGAATCCCGATGCCGCTAAAAATATGGTGGAAGGTGGAACCATCGATGGAATTGGCCATGCGCTGTATAGTGAGATGACCTTTAAAGATGGAGCACCGCAAAAAAGTAATTTTGATACCTATGATCTTATTCGCCACAAACAGGCACCGAAAAAGATCGATGTACATTTTATAGATAATGGTATAGATCCTACCGGTTTGGGGGAGCCACCATTTCCCCCCGTTCAGGGAGCTTTGGCTAATGCCCTTTATAAAGCGACCGGAAGAAGGTTCTATAAACAACCTTTTATCAATGAATTGAAAAATGCGGGTAGCGATTTGAAAACCTAAGAGATCCTTTCAATTATGAAAAAGATCAAAGTTAAATGCTGGGTTGAAGATGAAGGAGAGAAATTTTACGGACCGGGGCCTAATGAACTTTTGAAAAGGATACTGGAGGAAAAATCTCTTTCCGGTGCGGCTACCAAGATGGGAATGTCTTATAAAAAAGCCTGGGAATTGGTTCAGAGGTTGAATCAGCATGCTGAAGAACCTTTGGTTATTCTGAAAAAAGGAGGCCAGCACGGTGGGGGAGCTGAGGTTACTCCGGAAGGCTTGGAAATAATGAGAGAGTTTGAGAATTTGCAGAGAAAGATCGATGAACTGGTTGACCAGCAAACCAATC
>CAXGBX010000200.1:0-4874 GCA_964008195.1 uncultured Flavobacteriaceae bacterium | reverse complement strand
AGGTCAGGAAAATATATACAAGTAAATGGAATAAAAACTTTTGCGCTGGACAAAGGAAGTGGCGAAATAGTTTTCTGCATTCACGGTGTACCTACTTCTTCCTTTTTATATCGTAAAGTCATCGATGAGCTGGCTCAAAAAGGGTTTCGTGGAGTTTCCGTAGACCTTCCCGGACTTGGCCTCGCAGATCGTCCGGAAGATTTCGACTATGATTTTGATAATTTTTCTAACTTTCTAACAGAGGCTTTAGGAAAGCTGGATATAGAAAAGTTTCATCTTGTGGTGCATGATATTGGGGCTCCTATTGGTTTTGCTTTAGCAGCCAAAAATCTTGAAAAAGTACAATCTCTTACCATCTTAAATTCTATGATTGATATTCAGAATTTTAAAAAGCCGCTGGTAATGAGACCCTTTGAAAAGAAAATACTGGGTGAAGCAGAATTAAAAACGATCACACACACCACCTGGCCCATTATGTTTTCACAAATGGGAGTTAATGATACTTCTAAAATTCCTTCAGCTGAAATTAAAGCCTATGTAGATCTTCTGAAAAGAGAGGACAATGGCAAAGCATTTCTCAAAATCATGAGAAATTTTAATCAGACTGAAAAATTCCAGGCTTTGATATTAAAAGCTTTAAAAAATGTGGATTATCCTATTCAAACCATTTGGGGCGAAGATGATCCCGCTTTGGATTATAAGAGTTACAGTAATGAAATTGAAAAATATACAGATTCTCAGGAAACCCATTTACTTCCATCAAAACATTTTTTACAAGAAGAAGTCTATGAAGAAATTGCAGAAAAGGTCGCTGTTTTCGCTCGCAAGGCTTAACTATCCGTACTAATACTGCTTTTTGCTCATTGCTAACTGCCAACTGAAAATTACGGAATCCATTTTTTATCGAAATTCGGCTTCCTTTTTTCAAGAAAAGCATCTCTTCCTTCTTTAGCCTCATCGGTCATATAAGCTAACCTGGTAACTTCTCCTGCGAAAACCTGTTGACCTACCATCCCATCATCAGTCATGTTCATGGCAAATTTCAACATTTTGATGGAGGTTGGAGATTTTTCCATAATTTCCTGCGCCCATTCATACGCAGTATCTTCCAGTTCGTCATGCGGGATTACCGCGTTTACCATACCCATTTCGTAAGCTTCCTGTGCGGAATAGTTTCTGCCTAAGAAGAATATTTCCCTAGCCTTTTTCTGCCCCACCATTTTTGCAAGATAAGCTGAACCATAACCTGCATCAAAACTGGTAACGTCCGCATCTGTTTGCTTAAATATTGCATGTTCTTTGCTGGCAAGTGTAAGATCACATACCACGTGAAGGCTATGGCCTCCTCCTACAGCCCACCCCGGCACTACGCAAATAACTGCTTTCGGCATAAAGCGTATTAATCTTTGAACCTCAAGAATATTCAATCTATGATAACCATCTTCACCTACATAACCTTGGTGTCCTCTTGCTTTCTGATCTCCACCACTACAAAAAGCCCATTTTCCATCTTTAGAGGAAGGACCTTCTCCGGAAAGCAGTACCACTCCTATCGAGGTATCTTCATGGGCATTATGGAATGCATCAAGAAGTTCTGAGGTTGTCTTGGGCCGAAACGCATTTCTCACATCTGGTCGATTAAAAGCGATCCTCGCAACGCCATTGGACTTCTTATAAGTGATATCTTCGTATTCTTTTACTGTTTCCCAGTGAATTTTAGACATGATGATAATTTTGAGTAAAAATAAAGTTTTCCTTTGATTTCGGAAAGCGGAACAAAAAAAGCCTGCTATTAACAGCAGGCTTTATAAATAAAGCGAATATTATTGCTCCATATATTTGGCCATTAAGGATTGAAGCTCCATGCCCCAGGCCTGACCTATTTCCATTCCTTTTTTAGTAAGTTCCGGAGTTACTGCTACCATTTTCTTACCTACCGGAGTGGCGTAAAACTCCAGAATTTTATCTAGTTCTTCTTCTGTAAAACTTTCAGTGTATACCGCAGCCATTTTAGTATAAAGTCCCTGAGTACTTTCTGCAAGCTCCTTTTTGAAAGCTTCGCGATTTTCTTCAGGAACCATTTCTATGATAGGTTCCGTCATGATATCAAATTGCTGGCCTGCGGTTAATTTGATAAGCTTTACTGCTTTTGCTTCAAAAGTATTTGATTCCTGAGCGAATGAAGTTAAACTGATCGCGAGAATACTTAAGGTTAAAATAATTTTTTTCATATTTGAGTTTAGATTGAATAATTTATCCACGAAAATAAGCGTTTTTAGTTTTTAGAAATTAAGAAGCAGAAATTTTTTTGGAGAAAAAATTAATTTCTGAATTCAAAAAATATAGAATTGCATTGTTTTTGATACAGATTCAAAAAAGAATTAAATGAAAATCCGGTTAGTCATACTGCTACTATTTATAGGATCTTTTGCCCAGGCCCAGGAATACTGGGATCGTGAAGATTTTGAGATTAGCAACAGGAGTATTGATAATACCTGGAGAGAATTCAGTTTTAATTGGCAAACTCAGTCAAATTTCAATCTTCCAGATGGTTCTTTCCTACATCTAAAAGACCATATCCAGGACGATCAAATAGATATGCTTGCAGCGATCAGTAAAATGAATAAGAATCGCGTACAAAGAGAGGTAGATCTTGGTTCTCCACTTCCGCAGCGGAAAAAAGAAAAGAAAATTTTTGAAATATCGGGAGATGTTAGAACAAGGGATCAGGACGATATTTTCATGAATCCCTACTACCCTACTTTTCTAAACACCTACAATCAACGCGGGTTTGGTGTGAGAAGATACCCCTTACCCTATAATTTCAATTAGTTGTTCTAATCTTCTTTTAAAAGAATTCCATCGTCTTTGATTTCAATTAGACGTTGCTTGTACAGCGTTCCAATGGCCTTTTTAAAACTCTTTTTACTCATTTGCAGCCTGCTTTTAATATCTTCAGGAGAAGATTTGTCGGTAAGATCCAGAAATCCACTGGAAGTCTTTAATTTGTCCAAAATTTTCTGGGCATTCGGCTCAATACTTCGGTATCCGGGCCTTTGCAATGTAATATCGATCTTATTATCTTCTCTTATTTTTTTAATAAAACCTTTAATTGAATCTCCAATCTGCAATGGTTTAAAAACTTCATCATGATAGATCAAACCAAGATGCAGTTGATTAATTATCACATTAAATCCAAGATCGGTTTGATTACTAACCAGTAGATCCACCTCTTCGAAAGGTTTAACGTTTAACACCGTATTATCAAGAAAAGAATGAACTTTTGATGAGGCCGCCAATCTTTCAGTTTCTAAATCCAGGTAGCAGAAAACAAGATATTGCTCTCCTTTTTGCATGGGAATTACCTGCTCTTTAAAAGGAACAAAAAGATGTTTTTCCAGCCCCCAGTCAAGAAAAGCTCCATATTTATTTACTTCAACACAGGTTAAATTGGTAAATTGATCACGTTTTACCTTAGGCTTAAGCGTAGTGGCCACAGGCCTTTCGTCATGATCAAGATAAACAAAAACATTAATTTTATCATGAACCATCCAGGTTTCAGGAACATATTTATTAGGAAGCAACACCTCGTCCCCTTCTTGATTTTCAAGATAAATACCGTGATCTGTTTCCCTTATTATGATTAATTCGTGAAATTCACCTATTTGGATCATAGAATAAAATTTAGCGTACAAAGATAATGTTAATCGTATATAAAAAAATCCGTTTTAAGGAATATCCCCAAAACGGATTAAATTTCTTCATCTTCCTACTAATCGAATAAACTCTCTTTCTTAAAGTGTTTCGTAAGAAGGTAGTATACCACTACCCTATATTTGTTTCTATTGGATTTTCCATACTTTTCCAAAACCTGATTAATGGCTTCATTTGCCTTTCCTTCATCGGTAACGCCAAGCTTTTTCATGACAAAATTTTTCTTTACAGTCTCCACTTCAGATTCACTGGAAGAAGAAACAGTTTCAGCATCGGCATTGTAAATGCTAGGGCCAGCAGCCTGTGCAATTTTCCTGATAAGATCAACATCTGGATTATCTTCTCCAATTTTAGACCTTACTTCGTCAATATACTTACCTACTTTTTCATCAAGTTTACTCATAATTATAGTTTTTTAGTTTTTCTACCTGTAATATACTAATTATGAATTTTAAGAAAAATAAGATAATGTTTAAGATTTCATAAAATTGAAATATTCTAAAAGCACTTCATCATTGACTTTCCTTGGAGTGAAAATTTCAAGGAGTTTGGGTTTTCCAGATTCCGCATAAAAATTTTTCATCACTGCCTGAATCTCTTCTTCTGAATTTGCCTCCTCATATTCAAAATTATAAAGGTCACACAAGGGTTTCGCCTTTAGATCATGAACGGTTTCAAAATACTTTTCAAAATTCTCTGAATTCTTATTCCCGGGAAGGATTCTAAATATTCCCCCTCCATTATTGTTCAGCACAATAATCCTGAAATTTGATGGTATATAATTGTTCCATAAAGCGTTGCTGTCGTAGAAAAAACTCAGGTCTCCTGTAATAATCGTTACTGGTTCTTTAACACTTACTGCAGCTCCTACAGCTGTTGAAACACTTCCATCGATACCACTTGTTCCCCGGTTGCAATACATTTTCAAACTTTGATCCCATTGGAAAAGTTGGGCATATCTTATTGTGGAGCTATTTCCAAAATGTAAAACTGAATTTTTTGGTACTTTCTGATAAATCTCCTGCATGGCTTTTAGATCTGAATATGGAATTTGAGCCATATAATCTTCATGTCTATGCTGCCTTTTCCCTTTAACCTCTTTCCAAAATGTTCCGTAATTACTATTTGTTGTTTGGGTAAGCGGAAAAAATTCTGAAAAG
>CAXGBX010000199.1:0-4880 GCA_964008195.1 uncultured Flavobacteriaceae bacterium | reverse complement strand
GGTACCGGTCTCCCCTATCAAAAATAATACTAACAACCAATCCACTCTCAAGTTCATCACAGAGTCTTACCGCAGCTGCCGTGGCGCCTCCACTACTCATCCCTGCAAAAATACCTTCTTCCTCTGCAAGCCTGCGGCTCATTTCTATCGCATCCTGTTCGTTTACTTCCAAGATCCTATCAACTTTTTCCGGGTGAAATATCTTTGGAAGGTAAGCTTCGGGCCATTTTCTAATGCCTGGAATCCTGGCATCATCTGTTGGTTGTACTCCTACAATTTGGATTTCTCCATTCTTTTCCTTCAAATAAGTACTTGTGCCCATAATGGTTCCAGTGGTTCCCATAGAAGACACAAAATGTGTGACCTTATGGTCTGTATCCTTCCAAATTTCTGGTCCAGTGGTGTTGTAATGTGCTTTCCAGTTATCTGCATTTCCAAACTGGTTCAGCATAAAGTAATCTCCAGATTTCATCTTATCCTCGGCAAAGTCCCTGGAACCTTCAATGCCATCATCTGCCCTTGTCAATATTACTTTTGCTCCATAAGCCTTCATAGTTTGTACGCGTTCTACCGTAGAATTCTCTGGCATCACAAGTTCTATATCCAACCCAAATATGCCAGCGATCATAGCCAGTGCTATCCCCGTATTACCACTGGTAGCTTCGATGAGTTTGGTTTCTTTGGTAATATCACCTCGATCAAGAGCGCTTTTAATCATATTATAAGCCGCACGATCTTTTACACTACCCCCCGGATTCTGACCTTCAAGTTTAAAATATAATGCTACCCCGGGCTTGTTTACCAATCGTTTTGCTTTGACCAATGGGGTGTTTCCAACCAGATCTATAATTGAATTATTCATTTATCAGAATTATTTTTAATATTAATTTGAGGGGTATGGGAAACCATAGAATTCGCCGGAACAGATCTGGTTAGCCAGACATTACCTCCAATCACGCTGTTCTCACCTATAACCGTCTCCCCTCCTAAAATAGTTGCGTTAGCATAAATAGTAACATTCTTCTCTATGGTGGGATGGCGCTTAACATCTTTCAAGGTCTTATTCACTGTAAGTGCTCCCAAAGTGACGCCCTGGTAAATTTTTACGTTTTCTTTAATAATTGCGGTTTCCCCAATCACAACACCGGTGGCGTGATCTATAAAAAATGACCTTCCAATTCTGGCTCCAGGATTTATATCTGTACCAGTAAGACTATGTGCACATTCTGCCATTAATCTTGGCACCAGAGGTAGGCCGAATTTGTAGAATTCATGACTTAATCTATACACAGCAATTGCGAAAAATCCGGGATACGATAAATACACTTCCTCCACCGAATTTGCCGCAGGATCATTCTTAGCAATTGCCTGAGCATCTAGATTTAATTTCTCAAGAATTTCTGGTAATTTTTTAAGGTAATCCCGCCAAATATCCTGACAGGGTGAACCCGGTTCCCAACAAACAAGTTTTGCAAGAACCTCAAAATCCATCCCCAATTCCATTAAATTATCCTTTACCGGCGTTTGTTTATCAAAAAGGGTATAGAAGAGTTTTTTAGTAAAAGCTTCTGTTTTTTCTTTAATACTGAAGTTTAGATTGGGTAAGCGCTTCTGATTTTCAATCTCCTTTATTATTTTTTCTAATTCCATAGCAACGCATTCGTCTAATTCAAATTTACTTAATTACCCTGAACTCAGGAAGCTTCTTATCTCAAGGATCAAAGATAAATTCTAATTTCTGGTAATGTTTTTTATCTTATCGAAAAATAACCTGTTTCATCTTCAAAACCATGTATTCTTACTAGATATCCGTAATCATCTGCAGGCAGATCCACTCCATTCGGTTTTATACATAAACTGTAGCCACTGATTAATGCTACAAAAATTGATCTCGTACACTATCAAATTGATAGGCATTGGACCATTTCTGATCTTCAGCTTCATCCGTAATTTTATTGATCCTTATTGCGAATTCTGAAGCAATGCCATGATCTATTACAAATTCTGAAGCTTGCTCAAAAGATTTCAACATGCTTTTTTCAAAAGCCTCCGTTATATTCTCCATATCTTTTGAAAAAGTCTGGGCAATCTCGATATTATAAAACATCACATCTGCTAGTGCGTGCGGTTCCATTTCAAGTTTTAAGAAATGCTTGATTAGCTTTTGAGCAACAGATCTTCTCTTTTTCGGCTTTCGATTATTTGGAGGAAAATATTCTTTTGAGATTTTAAATTTTGCTTCTTTTACCAGTTTTTCTTCGTTTGGGTTAAAAACAAAATTGTAAAAAACCTTTACATCATCAAATCGGTTATATAGATCTAAGATCTGATCTTCAAGATCTTCTTTTTTTAGGGATTTTATATATTTTTTGAAAGCTCTCTTACTCATCTTCCTTAAGATTTATTTTTTCAACATTCTCCTGAAGCTTTTCTGAAATATCTAGTAACCACTTCAATTGCCCCGTAACCAAATGTGCCTCCTGTAGTTTCAATCTTGTATTCCTGTCAATTTCTGTTTTTCCAGCTTTAATTTCTAAATCCCGGGCATCAGTAAGTTTATCATATTTTTTTTGTAAAGATTTCCTGGCTCTGGAAATTTCCAGATTCTCTTTTTCAATTACTTCTTTCTTTTCAAGGACATTCACGCTGTTCTTTAGATTGAAAGAAATAGCTTTAGTATAAGTTTCAAAATCTGAAGATGCATTGGTGGTGGGATGTGTTCTAATGTATGTACCTAATGATGCTAAAGCATTTAAAAATGTATGATTTAAACTTACCAGTTCGTAAATCAGGGCGAGGTTCTTCTGCTTAAATTTAGGCTCTTGGGTCATTCTTTGGAAAGCTCCGCTTAAATTCCCCATTTCAACAAATGCTTTTTTTCTGGCTAACTTATATGACATGGGAAGATCTTTTTTATCATGATAATATTTATCTATTTCATTCAGGTAGTCAAGGATGGCAGTAAAAGAAGCAGCGCTGATTTTATTGATATCCTGAGACTCCCATTTTGGCCATAAAATAAGATTCCCGAAGGCGGCTAATGACGCACCTATCAGGGTATCAACAACTCTAAACTGAATTACATTAAGTACTTCCGGCTGAAGCAAGGCATAAATAAAAATTATACTCAGTGTTATAAATATAGCCGCAGTTGTATAATTTCGCTGTATCAGTGAAAATGCAAGGGTTAAAGATAAAATTCCCAAAATTGAGTAAACAATCAAATTCTGAGTTATAAAAACTATACCAATGGCTATGGCACCTCCAATTAAAGTCCCGATAATTCTTTTACGGGTCCTTACCTTGGTAAGCCCGTAATTTGGCCGCATAATAACCACTATCGTTAACAAGATCCAATAGGAATTCTGTACAGAAAAATAGTCGCCAATCAAGTAACCTATTAAAACTACCAAAGCTAATCTTAAAGAGTGCCTGAAAATTGCCGAACTAAAATTCAAATTTGTAACCAGGGTTTTGAGACTATATTCCTGTAGCGTTAGAAATTTATGGATCTCCTTATCTTTAATAAACAAGGTTTTCTTGCTTCCCAGATTCCTTAAAACCCTGTCTATATTATTTATTTTCTGAGCTTGTTTAGATTGGTAGTCAAATAAGTTTCTTAGCAAAAGCATAGCTTCCCTTCTTTCTCGAATATCTATTCTGCTCCGGAACTCATTTAAAGCTTTTTTCAAATTTTCCAGGTGCTCAGGAATAACATTCTTCGGAACTACTGAATTTTTGTGTACTGCCAGCCCTATAATTTCAAGCTGATTGGCAAGTTCCAGCGTAAAATCTCCAAAGATTTGCAATGTTATTTTATCGTCTTTAAAAGATTGTCGCATTCTTTCGTAATCTATGGGATGCGCCATGGCAAGTTCCAGCATATCTACCAGATCTATAAAAATGAGCAATCTTCTCCGGGAATAGCCAGAACTACCAGAGGTTTTTCTTGAAGAAATTAAAATTTCCCTCAAAGTTTCATGATGCTCGTTCAAATCTGATTGTAACTGAAATAATTCTTTTTGAAGACTCTGATCTTCTTGCTCTGATCTTAAAATTCTGATCCTTAGTCTAAGGTATTCCGCAGTTATCTCCATTGTTTCGGCAAGAAGCTGTTCTGTGGCTCGTTCAGGTTTTATAAAATACCATGCAATGCTAACGATGAGATACCACAATCCGCCAGAAAAAATAAGTAGTGATTTTTGCCATATTTCAATTCCAGATGAAAGATTGGCAAAACTCAGCACCACTGCCAGTAATCCGGCAAATGTTACCAAAGATGCTCTAAATCCATAAATAGATAAATAAGCAATAAAAAATATCATGATAAGCAACATAGGAACAATGGCCCAGGCGAATAATGCAGCGTAGCCGGCTATAAAAAAAGAAATAGCTCCCAAAATAGCTGCAGCTAAAATTCCATACACCTTATGCTTAAAACTACCGGGCACATCGCTGGGAGAAGATAACAGGCATCCCATTGCGATACTTATTCCTATTTCCAGATGATCGATTTTATAAAATATCAATACCGGAACTACAATAGCGATCGTTAAAACAATGGCTTTAGAGAAATCTGTACTTCTCAAAAACTTTATAAAATCATTCTGATATTTTCTGAATGGAATAGTCAAATCTAAATCGTTTCAAGGCCTGAAATTAAAGCTTTAACGCCAATAAATAATGGCATTCCTGCACTTTTCAATATTTAAGGAGAAATTGGCATCTGTTATTTGGCAAATTTTGCTTTTGATATTAATTTGAATAAAAATTATTTACAATGAATAAACAAATAATATTAGAGTCAAGACCTGAGGGCAAACCTGAAAAAGAGAATTTTGAATTCCAGGAATTTGATGAATCTGAAAATAAAGATCTAA
>CAXGBX010000198.1:0-4887 GCA_964008195.1 uncultured Flavobacteriaceae bacterium | reverse complement strand
AAAGCAACATCAAATGAAACAACTATGAGCATTCCTAAATCTGCCGTTCTATGGACGGGCGAACGCTCGCTGGTTTATGTAAAAACCTCACCAGATGAACCGGTTTTTGAAATGCGCGAAGTTAAGTTGGGAACCTCTCTTGGCAATAGTTACCAGGTGATCTCGGGACTTGAAGGAGGTGAGGAACTGGTAGCCAATGGAACCTTTACCGTAGATGCTGCCGCGCAGCTTCAGGGGAAAAAATCCATGATGAATAAAACGGCTGCAAAACAGGATCCTTCAGAAATGAAAATGGAACTGCCTGAAACCTTTCAGAAAGATTTCACTACCGTACTGGATGCCTATTTTTATTTGAAGGATTCTTTTGTAAACTCCAACGTTGAAGCCGCAAAGGCTTCGGCTTATAAGATGCTTCAGGAGGTACAGGCTTTAAAAATGGCCAATCTTGGCGCGATGGAAACCCAGCATATAGCTAAAATTAAAAGCATGCTGGAAGCTATTTCAGAAAATGAAAATATCGAGAACCAGCGGGACCATTTTATTATCCTTTCAGAGAATATGATCACCATTACTTCGAATCTCGAGAATATGGATGCTTCTATTTATGTACAGCATTGCCCGATGGCCAACAATAACCAGGGAGCAGACTGGCTTAGCCTATCTGAAGAAATTGAAAACCCTTACTACGGCGAAGTAATGTTGAATTGCGGCGATGTATCTAAAAAATTGTAACCAATTAATTCAAAATCAGTAAACAATGAAAAACTTAAAATCAATTATATGGCTTGCCGCTATCGCGCTGCTTTTTGCATCCTGTGAAGATAAAAACAAGGAAACTGATACTGCAATTGAACAGGAAACTAGCGAAAATGTGGATATAAACGTAGAAAAAGAGGAAGTAAGAAAGGTCATGCAGTCATATAAATCAGCACTTGAAAGTCTGACTACAGATGGGACTTTTCAGCTTTTTACCGATTCTTCAAAGGTTTATGAATCGGGAGGAGTAGAAGGAACCTATAAAGACTATATAGATCATCATTTAGGACCGGAACTCGGACATTTTGAGAGCTTTGATTTTTCAGAATACACGCTTGAGGTTGATATAGATCTCCCATATGCTTTTACTACAGAAACTTATATCTATACAATTGTGCTCAATCAGGAAAATGATGAGAAACGTACGATTCAGAAAAAAGGACTGGCCACTTCAATATTAAAAAAGATGAATGGAGAATGGAAGATCATTAAGACCCACTCTTCATCCAGAGATTATAAACCAAAACAATAAATCTTTATAAAATGAAAAAATTAATAATTACAGCCATCATTTCAGTATTTAGTTATTCGGGCTTCGCACAGGATCATGGACATACAGGGCATTCTTCAACTTCAAAAACAGAGAAGGAAACAAAAAAAGTGATGAGTCCCCATACAAGTGCAATGGCCATGGTAGGCGATGCTCATGTACATATAGACTATTCTTCTCCACGCGTTAGGGAGCGAATCATTTTTGGCGGACTGGTGGGTTATAATACGGTCTGGCAATCGGGTGCTCATAACGTAACATGGCTGGAAACCAATAAGGACCTTGTGTTTGGGGATAATAAAGTTCTTCCGGCGGGGAAATATGCATTTTTTACGATGCCGGGAAAAGATACCTGGAAGGTGATGTTCAATTCCCACTGGGAGCAGCATGGTAAGGATGAGTATGATCAGGCAAAGAATGTGCTGATGCTGGAAACCGAACCAATAGAACTCAAAGAGAATCAGGAAGAGTTAGAGTTTGAAGTGGTAAAAACGGGAGAAAGGGAAGGAACACTATCTCTGGCCTGGGAAAAAGTTAAAATTAAACTTCCGTTTGCTGTAAAGGAATAAAGTTTTGAGATAAAAAATCAACCAAAATGTTAGTAGAGGTTTTCGTTAAAAATATGGTTTGTGATCGATGCATCAAGGTGGTGCGGAATGAGCTTTTGGAAGAAGGTGTCCAGGTTCAGGAAGTGGAACTGGGTCGGGTGCTCTATCATACTGATAACGAAGAGCTGGATCTCAAAAAGTTGAATAAAGTACTTGACGAAAACGGTTTTGAACTTCTGGAAAGCAGCGATAAAATCCTGGTAGAGCAGGTTAAATTAAGCCTAATACGACTTTTGGAACATCTTCCGATTCAAAAAACAGGTACCCTTTCCAATTATTTATCAGAAGCAACAGACTGTGACTACTCGCGTTTGAGTAGGATCTTTTCTTACACGGAGAATACAACTGTCGAAAAATATTTTATAAAACTGAAAATTGAAAAGGTAAAAGAACTTATTCAGGCTAAGCGATATAATTTCACCCAAATAAGCCAGATGCTGGACTACAGTAATGTAAACCATTTGTCCAGGCAATTTAAAGCCGAAACCGGAATGAGTCTTAGCGAATATAAGGCTCTTGATCAAAATTTTAGAAATTCTTTAGACCAAATTTTATAGATGTTTCAAGAAATTATGACAATATAAGCCTTTGTGAACATGTATTTTAGCTAATCAATTAAACTATTCAAAAAATGAAAAGAAGAATTTTAAATCTATTGTTTATTGTTTTAACGATTACTGCTTTTATTTCCTGTGTGGATAATAAAGGCAAACAGTCGGTAGAAATTAATACGCCAAAAGAAGTTAAAAAAGCGGAGAAGGAAACTGCAGATATTGCAGATCAGGCTTTTATAGATGGGATGACAGGTAAGGTTTGGCATAATTACCTGGAGATCAAAATGGCATTGACCAATGGAGACCATCAACAGGTACAGGATGTGGCCAATAGCATGGTGGATTCTTTTTCAGAGGAAAGGGCAGGAATGAAAGCCCTTGCTGAAAAGTTGAGTGATACCGAAGATATTGACGTACAGAGAAAATTATTTGCACAATTTACTGAACTGGCAGGGCCTATGTTTGAAGACGCACTTTCCGGCGGGACTATTTATAAGAAGTTCTGCCCTATGGCATTTGATAATCAGGGAGCCTACTGGTACGCAGATGTTTCTGAGATTAAGAACCCATATTTCGGTGAAAAAATGCTGAACTGTGGCTCTGTAAAGAAAACCATCAAAAAGTGATCATATCCAACTAACCTCAAAAACCAAAGAAATGAATTCAGAAAATAAGAATCACCATAAAAATGGTGGAAGCAATTATGGTAGGTTTTTTTTAATGCTTGGCCTGTCTTTCGTGGCCATGTATATCACCATGTACCTAAACACCTATGAGTTTGACCATGTCTATTTTAGTCTAACCAGATTTTATATGACCTGTCTCGGGATCGCGGCTATGGCTGTTATTATGTTATCCCTGATGTTGAAAATGTATAAAAACAAGAAAAAGAACATTGCCATTTATTTGGGCAGTTTAGTATTGTTTGTTTCGGCATTGGGTTTGGTAAGAGCGCAGCGGCCAATAATTGGTGATGTGCTATACATGAAAGCGATGATTCCTCACCACTCTATTGCAATCCTTACCAGTAAAAGAGCAGATTTAAAAGATCCGGAAACCATAAAACTTGCCGAAGAAATTATCGAGGCTCAGAAAAGGGAAATTGCCCAGATGAAAAAGATTATTTACCGGTTGGAGAATGAAGATTAACTATTTAAAGAGAGGGTTTACCCTCTCTTTTTAATAAAAAAATGGCCAGAGAATGAAGAAGTATATACTAGCATGCGTGCTGTTATTAGGAATTACTGGATATGCCCAGGAATATTTGGAAGCTTCAGTAGAAGGAAATGTTAACGATCTGCCGGTAAGGGAGTACAAGATTACCATAGATCAGGAAAAAGTAAATAAAGCAGGGAAAGAAGTGATGGGGATGACCGTAAACGGTGGAATCCCAGGGCCTACTCTTGAATTTACCGAGGGGGAATATGCAGTAATATATGTTGAAAACAAGATGGATGTGGAAACATCTATTCACTGGCATGGAATGATACTTCCTAATTTTTATGATGGGGTTCCCTATTTAACTACCCCGCCTATTAAACCCGGCACAACCTTTCGGTATGAATTCGAAATAAAACAACACGGCACCTATTGGTATCACTCCCATACCATGTTACAGGAACAAAGCGGTGTTTATGGTTCCCTTTTAATCAATCCAAAAGAAAAAGAACTGGACTATGATAAAGATCTGGTACTGGTATTGTCAGACTGGACCAACGAAAAACCAAAGGATGTTCTTAGATTTCTTAAAAGGGGGACTGAATGGTATAACATTAAAAAAGGAACTGCAACCCCTCTGAATCAGGTGATCAAAAGAGGAGCCTTAGGAGCGCAAATCGACTTTTGGCGGCAGCGGATGGAAGGGGCCGATATTGCCGATATTTATTATCCGGCATTCTTGATTAACGGAGAGCAAAAAATAGAATATCCTGAATTCAAATCTGGTGAAAAGGTTAGGATGCGTATTATCAACGGGGCGGCTTCAACTTCGTTCTGGATGACTTTTGGTGGCGAAATGCCCACCCTGGTTTCTGCAGATGGTATAGATGTAGTTCCTGTAAAGAAAAATAAAACCTTTATAGCCGTTGCTGAAACGTATGATTTTATTGTAACCATCCCTGAAGATGGAAAGATGGAATTCAAAATTATGGCTCAGGATGGTTCCGGCACCGCCTCCGCTTTTCTAGGAGAAGGAAGAATTATTCCTGCTCCTGATGTAGCACGACCAGATAAGATTGCTATGATGCAGCAAATGGCGAAGATGAAAATGAAAATGGGTGCACCCGCATTAAAGTTTAATCCTGGGAATGTAGATCCTTATGAAATGAAAGAAAAATGGGGAATGCAAATGGATGAAATGAATATGCAGGAGATGGATCACGGTAAAATGGATAAGGAAGATGGAAAAGCACAGTCTGAA
>CAXGBX010000197.1:0-4890 GCA_964008195.1 uncultured Flavobacteriaceae bacterium | reverse complement strand
GAATAGAAAAAAATAGATTGAGAATTGATAGACCTATAGTCATTCCAGATTGTTCGTCAGAGGAGTTCGAAACATATAGTCCTTTTCCGGAAAATATCAATTTTTTACAATGTATACCTAAAACCGTGCTTATTTCTCAAAGAGTTCAGGCTTTTGGTTTATATGAAAATGGTGAACTGATTAAATGGGGTCCGGTAAGTACTGGTAAAAAGTCTACTAAAACTCCAAACGGTTTAAATTACGGAAATTATAAGGCTAAAAGAAAAGTGAGTACTATAGATGAATCCTGGATTTTGCCCTATTATTTCAATTTTATGAATTTTGAAGGTGTAGGAGTACATCAGTATGCTTTACCAGGTTATCCTGCCAGCCACGGCTGTGTAAGATTATATATGGATGATGCAAAGTATATCTATAACTGGGCACAAATGTGGGATGTGGAAGATGCTCAAATTGCCAGAAATGGGACTCCTTTTATGGTATTTGGAGAATACGATCATTCAGAAAATAAACCCTGGATGAGTCTTTCTCAGAATATGAAGGCGAACGATCTTACCCAGGAAGAAATAAATACTCTGGAAGGATATATTCAGAAATACCAGGAAGATCCCAGAAATTTTCAAAATATGGCTGCTGATAATGATCTAAAAGCTGAGTTAGCCAAAGCATGATTTAAAGAGTTTTAATTAAATTAGCCGGTAAATATTGATACTTATGAAAAGCATTAATTTTTACCGGTTGTTTTTTGTATTTATTCTTACAATCGTTTCTGGTAACTTGTTTGCTCAGGAAACCAATGTAATGATCAGGGCTAAAGCAAAAGACGCCAAGTTTATAGGAACTTCTATTGGCGGTGCTAAAATTCTGGTCAAAGATGCGCTGACCGGGGAAATTTTAGCTGATGGTATTACCGAGGGTAGTACTGGAAACACAGATAAAATAATGCAACAGGATTGGAAACGCTCTGAACAACTTACTGATGAAAATACTGCCGGGTTTAAGGCGGTATTAGACATACAGGCTCCAAAGTTTATTACGGTGGAAGCCTATGCTCCAATAAACAAAAAACAGGCAGAGGTGATGAGCAGCACCCAACTTTGGGTAATTCCCGGAAAGGATATTACCGGCGACGGTGTGGTACTGGACATCCCGGGATTTGTGGTAGATATTTTAAGCCCTCAAACTCATGAAAGAATAGCAGCGTCTGAAAATATTCAGTTGAAAGCAAACATTGTAATGATGTGTGGTTGTCCGGTTACCGAAAACGGTATCTGGGATGCCAATCAATACGAGGTAAAAGCGGTAATTACCGGTGCAGAAGGTTTTTCAGAAGAGGTAACTATGTATCAAAAAGAAAAAGCCAGCACTTTTAAGGCTGAAATTAATTTGGAAAAAGGACTCTACGAAGTGCTTATTTATGCTTTTGATCCGGTTTCTGGAAATACAGGCGTTGATAAAACCAATATTATAGTAAATTAAGATTTCAGCAAGCCTAGAGCTTCTATTGTTCTAAGTACCCCATTATCATTGTTGTCGTGACTGGTTACATGATTACTTGCTTTCAGGATTTCCGGATGGGCGTTTTTCATGGCGTAACTATGTGTAGCCACTTGCATCATCTCAAGATCATTTAGGTAATCACCAAAAACCAGGGTTTCTTCCGGAGTGATGTTCAGTTCTTTCTGAATTCCTTTAATGGCATTTCCCTTGTTTGCATTTAGAGCGGTTATATCTATATAGACTTTCGCGGCTATAGCAACCTTGTAGCGATCTGTATAATTGACAAAATGTGGAAATGTATTTTCTTCCACACCGTTAAAATTGCACAGGGTCACTTTAAGGTATGTGTCTTCAACTTTAGTTAGATCGTCAACAATTTTTAATCTTTCGTAGAACTTTGAGATTTCATCCACAAAATCCTGATCACTATTTTCAATATAGGCTGAATTTTTTCCGCATAAAACCAGACTGGTATTTTCAAGATCCCGGCCTTGTTTTATAAATTCAATAGCCGCTTCTTTTTCAATGGGGTTTACATATAGTTCCCTGCCTTTGTGAGAAACATACGTACCATTTTCAGCAAAAAACATGGTTCGATCTTTAATTTTTTCAAACTTAGATTCCAGGTTATAAAACTGTCGGCCACTGGCAATGGAGAATAAAATCCCCTTTTCTGACAGCTTCTCTTCAATTTGCCAGAAATCTGGGTGTAATTCGTGATTATCGTTTAGCAAAGTCCCGTCAACATCTGTTACAATAAGTTTGATCATAAATATAATTTGAATGTCAAAAGTAGTAGATATGATTACCACTGTTACTAATTACACATTAATTTTTGCAGTTCGGCTATAACCAAATTTTATTCTATGCACTTTAATCGTTTGTCTTCCAGATTGTTCTAATTTTTTATTTAAAATAAATCTAAATAAGCTTTTATTTTTCATTCACCGATTATAGATTTGCGATTCTATTTATAATAAGTCTAAATAAAATTAGCCTCGAATGAATCATAAAATCGTATTACTCATCATACTTATCTCTTATCCCGTTTTTGCACAGAATTCAGGAGATTTACAAGGAAAAATAACTAATGAGCTTGGTGAAGGAATCACCGGTGCTAATATCAATATTCAGGGAACCGGCATTGGAACTGAATCTGAAGAAAATGGATCTTTTACTATTTTAAATATTCCATCAGGGAATTATCTTTTAAGAGTTTCTTATGTAGGATACAGGTCTAAAAATATAGCGTTTTCTATCACCGGAGGTAAAAATACCCGTCTGGCCGAGATTGTTCTGGAGTCTGGAGAAGAACAACTTTCAGAAGTAGTGATTCGGGGAAACGGGAATGCTAATAAATTCAATCGTGAAAAAAGCGCATACGTTTCCAAACTTCCGCTTAAAAAATTAGAAAATCCACAGGTGTATGATAATATCACAGCAGAAATTCTCAACGAGCAGATCGTTACCAATTTCGATGATGCCTTAAAGAACAGTTCCGGAATTACTAAACTTTGGGAGTCTACGGGCAGAGGAGGAGATGGTGCAGGTTATTACTCTTTGAGAGGTTTCCCGGTGCAACCAAACCTGGTGAATGGATTGCCAGCAATTACCAACGGCAGCCCCGATCCTGCCAATATTGATAATATTGAAGTAATTAAAGGTCCCTCAGGTACGCTGTATGGAAGTAGTCTTATATCTTATGGAGGGCTTATTAATATTACTACTAAGAAGCCTTATGAATATTTCGGCGGAAATATTAGCTATACCCTGGGTAGTTTTGGCTTGAATAGGGTAGCAGCCGATGTAAATACCCCGCTCGATGAAGAAGGCGATGTGGCTTTGCGGATAAATACTGCCTACCAGACTAAAAACTCTTTTCAGGATGCCGGATTTTCAAAATCCTTATTTGTGGCTCCTTCACTAAGCTATAAAGTAAATGATCGACTTTCATTCTTTGTAAATACCGAATTTTATAACGGTGAGTCCACGAACCCTACAATGTTGTTTCTGGATAGGGGAGCAGCTTTAGAAGTTACCAATATTGATGAACTTAATTATGACACGAACAGGTCTTATACCAGCAATGACCTTAGTCTTGAAAATCCTTCTTACAGTCTTCAGGGACAGATGTTTTATGAGTTATCAGATAATTGGACATCTCAAACAGCAATTTCCAGAGGGAGTTCAAAATCAAAAGGCTATTATTCCTATTTATATGAAGGAACCAGGTTCTATGAATATTTGAATGAAGGTGTTGTCTTTTCCAGGTTTATGAACAATCAGAATTCAACGACCCTTACTACAGATTTTCAGCAGAATTTTATAGGTGATTTTAAGATTTTCGGAATGAGGAACAGAATGGTGGCCGGTCTGGATTATTTTCAAAGGGAAGTGATAGATAATGGAACAGGTTATGTGGGAAATGGGCTTGTTTATATTGGTAACGCAAGTTTGCAGAACGTAAATGAAAGCGTTTTTGGAATTACTGAACCGGCAAATTATATAACTGATGGTGATAGCGGAATTTTATCTACTTCAGCGGTAGATGCATTGCTGGAAAACACCAATAGAAACAATAATAAAACTCAGGAGGATATTTATAGCGCCTACGTTTCGAATGTACTGAATATCACCCCAGCCTTATCTGCAATGGCGAGCTTGCGTATAGATCAATTTGAAAATGATGATAACAGCCAGACCGCGCTTTCTCCAAAATTCGGGATCGTTTATCAACCAATTATAGATAAAGTTTCTGTTTTTGCTAATTATATGGACGGGTTCAGTAATGTAGCTCCTTCAGAAGCTATAAATCAGGAAACCGGCGAAACAAGGAGAATTACCTTTGATCCAGAGCATGCCACTCAGTTCGAATTTGGAACGAAACTTAATTTTCTGAATGATC
Organism: uncultured Flavobacteriaceae bacterium; assembly: GCA_964008195.1. Lineage (GTDB taxonomy): Bacteria > Bacteroidota > Bacteroidia > Flavobacteriales > Flavobacteriaceae > Christiangramia. Next base: position 485 of record CAXGBX010000197.1, on the reverse strand, counting down.
GCCTTTTTGCCACACTTAGTTACTATGATATTAATGTTGAAAATATAGTTTTAGGTAATGGTTTTGAAGTCACTCAGGATGGTACCCAATATAGCCGTGGATTCGAAGCAAGGATTACCGCTAGCCCGTTAGACGGATTGAATTTGGTAGCAGGTTTTAGCCATAATGATAGCAAGGTGACAGAAGCTGCGGAAAATGATGATTTTCTCGGAAGAAGACCTGAATCTGCAGGTCCGGAAAATTTAGCGAACCTATGGGCTAGTTATAGATTTAGCTCAGGTCTTGCCGAAGGTTTTGGAATTGGATTTGGCGGGAGCTACGCCAGTGAGAACATGATTTTTAATAGAAATACAGCGGGTACGTTTACATTGCCTTCTTATACCGTTTTAAATGCGGCAGTTTTTTATGATGTAGATAAATTTTCCATCAATTTAAAGCTGAATAATCTTACGAATGAAGATTATTTTAATGGATGGTCTACCGTA
>CAXGBX010000196.1:0-4903 GCA_964008195.1 uncultured Flavobacteriaceae bacterium | reverse complement strand
TAATAAAGTGTGAATTCTAACTAAAAATTAGCATTAATGAAAAAACAAAAACTACTTGATGCTAAATCGTTTAATCAAAAACGATTTAGTAAATTATCCTTTGTTTTAAGATCTTTACAGCTACTTCTTTTGGTTGTCCTTTTTTCGGCTTTTAGTACAAAAGCTGTGGCTCAGACAACTGTAGAGGGAAATGTAAAGGACAGCGAGGGACTGCCTTTGCCCGGAGTTACCGTTAGGGTAGAAGGTACAGGTGTTGGTACACAAACAGATTTTGATGGGAATTATTCTATTGATGTACCAGGAGATGATTCAGTATTAGTTTTCACTTTTGTGGGGATGACTACTGTAAAAAGAACTGTTAATGGTAATAATACCATTAATGTAACTTTAGAAAACGATCAACAGGCTTTAGATGAAGTTGTGGTTGTGGGTTATGGTACGCAATCCAGAAAATCTGTAACTACTGCAGTAGCAAAGGTGTCTGAAGAAGATTTTAATCAGGGAGTTGTAACTTCCCCGATGGATCTTATTCAGGGAAAAATTGCAGGTTTATCGGTAACCAGAGCTGGTGGTAATAACCCTAATAGTAGTGCTTCCATTCAGCTACGTGGATTAACTTCAATTACAGGAAATACAGAACCTTTAATTGTAATTGATGGTATTCCAGGAGGAAATTTAGATCTTATTCAGCAAAATGATATTGAATCTTTTGATGTATTAAAAGATGGTGCTGCATCGGCAATTTATGGTACCCGAGGTAACAATGGTGTTATTTTAATAACTACTAAAAAAGGTAAAAAAGGAATATCTCAGTTTGAATATGCATCATATGTATCCCGAGATTATGTTCAAAATAAGCCTAATTTTATATCAGCAGATCAGTATAGAGACATAATTGATCAGGGAATTATCGGTGAAAGTAATGATTATGGCTACACTACAGATATTTATGACGAATTGGTTGATGATACTAATTTAAGCCAGTATCACAACTTTGTAGCCTCAGGTGGTGGAGAGAACAGTAATTATCGTGCTTCCTTGTATTATCAAAAATTAGATGGTATTGCTTTAGAAAACGATCGGGAAGAATATGGTTTTAGGATTAACTTTAATCAGTCTGCTTTCGATGATAAATTTAATTTTCAATCTAGTGTAGCTACAAATTTTAATAATGCGAATTTACAGGGGGGGGGACAATTTGGAATCATAACTGATTGGAATCCTACGACCCCAATCTATGCTGAGCCAGGAGGCGATTTGAATAATCAGGGACAGTTTGGTTATTACCAGCCTACTAATTTATACAATCCATTTTCAGAATATGCCAATCGTTTTAATTTAAGAAAACAGTATACATTTTCTGGAGATGCGAAAGTGACTTATGAAATTGTAGAAGGATTAAAGATTGCAGCTTTTGGGTCTTACCAAAGAAATGAGTGGAATGATCGCTATTATGAGTCTACTGAGGACTGGGCAAATATAAATGGAGATTATCGAGGAACTGGATATGCGCGTAAAGGGAATCATGTAGATTATACTAAAACCTTTGAACCTACAATTACTTTTGAACAGGAAATAGGGAAGCATACCTTCGATTTGTTAGGAGGCTATAGTTATCAATATAGCACTACAGAAGAATATTCTATGAGCAATAGCGGATTCAATACAGATTCATTTTTAGATTGGAATATGGGTTGGGGAAATGCTATTATCGATACCAACTTACCCAGACCGGGACTTAGCAGTTTTAAAGAAGATAATACCTTAATAGCTTTCTTTTCTAGAATTAATTATTCTTATTTAGATCGTTATTTTTTAACTGCATCGATAAGACGGGAAGGAAGCTCTAAGTTTGGTGCGAATAATAAATGGGGTAATTTCCCAGCAATATCTGGCGCTTGGGTTATTTCTGATGAAACATTTATGGATGAGCAAAATACGTTTTCCAATTTAAAACTTAGAGTGGGTTACGGTATAACGGGTAACCAGGGAATTCCTAATTATCAATCCCTTGTTACTTTGGGCACTGGGGGGAAATACCCAATCTTCTTAGATAATGCAACAGATCCAACTTATTATCAAACTTTGGGTGCTGCTAAAAACCCAAATCCCGATCTTAGATGGGAACGTAAAAAAGAATTAAACTTTGGTCTGGACTTTGGGTTCTTATCTAATAGAATTACCGGTGCTTTAGATGTCTATAGGCGAACAACTGAAGATTTACTATATAATTATACAGTACCACAGCCACCTTACGTTCGTAGCAATATCTATACCAACGTAGGGACAATCAGAAATAGTGGTGTAGAACTTGCTTTAAGTGCAGCCGTTATTAATAAAGGAGATTTTAAATGGAATGTAGACGCTGCCGGAAACTATCAGAAAAATACTTTGGTGAAACTTTCTAACGAACAATTTATCGTAGCACAAATTGACGGCGGAAATATAGGAAATCCGGGTAATTTAGGGAATGCAATAAGAAATACCGAGGGTGGTACTATAGGTAATTTTTACGGGAAACGTTTTGCTGGCTTTACAAGAGATGGACAGTGGTTATTCCATAAAGCAGATGGTTCTGTAGGAACTTCGGATCAAATGACTGAAGAAGATAAAACTATAATCGGAAATGGAATGCCAAAATATTACGCCTCCTTAACAAATACCTTCAGATATAAAAACTTTGATTTAACGGTATTCTTTAGAGGTAAATTTGATTTTGATATTCTAAATACAGTCGATCTTTTCTACGGAAATCAGGAATTATTGCCGGCAAACGTATTAACCTCTGCTTTGGGACAATATAGTCAAATTAAAGAAGCTCCTCAGTACTCTGATTATTATCTGGAAAACGGAGATTTTATAAAACTGGATAACTTAACCTTGGGTTATAATTTTGACCTACCGCAAGAAGGGAACTTTAAAAGGTTAAGATTATATGCAAGTGCTAGAAATTTAGCAACTATTACGGGATATAACGATGGTAATAGAGATCCTGAAGTTCAGGATACAGGACTTTTTCCTGGTATTGATTATAGAGATTTTTATCCCAGAACAACTACAGTTTCTGTAGGATTAAATGTTAACTTCTAAAAAATAGAACTATGAAAAAAATAATATATAATAAATTCTTTATATGTTTTTTTGCTCTTATTGGTATTGTCAGTTGTACTGATCTTGATGAGACAACATATACTGAACTTTCTAAATCTAATTTTTATAATAATAAATTAGAAATTATTCAAGCAACCCTGCGTCCCTTTACACATATGCAGGCGTGGCTGGCATTTACTGGACAAAATGGTTATTATTACCATAATGAACTGTCCGCAGATCAGGTTGCCTGGCCTCAAAAAGGTAGACATGCTTATGATAATGGAGATCATATTAGACAACATTACCATACCTGGACTACAGAAGAAAGTAGGCTTTTGAATACATGGTCTTTGATGTGGACAGGAGTTGGATATGTTAATGCTGCGATTGAGGATATACAGCAGGTAGATCCTGAGGCGGCAGGCATTACTCAGGAAGAACTCGAATCCTTTGTTGCTGAATCTAAAGTGCTAAGAGCTTATCATTATATGAAGATCATGGATCTTTGGGGTAATGTGCCCATTGTCACTCAAGTAGGAATGCCAGAGAATCCGGAAACTCAAAGTAGGGAAGCTGTTTTTGCTTTTGTAGAACAGGAACTTTTGGAAAATGTTGAAAAACTTCAGCCTTTATCTCCACAATTATTAGGTCGTATTTCCCGAGCTGTAGGCTATGCAATGTTATCTGAATTATACTTAAATGCTGAAGTTTGGTCTGGAGAGGCTAGATGGGCTGATTGTATTACATATTCAGATAAAGTAATTAATGGAGATGGAGGTGCTTTAGCAGGTTCTATGATGTTAGATCAGGATCCACTAGGTCCATACAATAACACTAATGAAAATTCTCCCGAAAATATTTTTCAATTTCCATTTAGTCGACAAAATGATTTTGGTTACAGTTGGGCTTCATTCTACATGGGTTTTAGTAACATGAGGGATGCACTTGATGTAACTTATTCTGGAAATAATGCGTTTGTAGTGATTCCTAGCGCCTTTGATGCGTATCAGGAAAATGATATTCGTAAACAGGAATGGTTTTTATTTGGCCCTCAATATAAATATGGAACAACAGAGCCTATCTTAGGAACAGAAGAATATCGCGATAAGCCTTTGGTATACGTAAATAATATTCGTAGAAATACCGAAGGTCAAACGGGAGAAGGAAGTATGACCGATGGAGAAGAAAACAGTGGTGCCCGTTTCCATAAATATCGTTCAGGAACGAAAGATGATGAAAATTATCTTGAAAATGACTATGTGATCTATCGTTTAACTGAAATGTACTTCAATAAGGCAGAAGCTTTAATAAGGCAAAACGGTGGTGCAGCAACTTCTGAAGCTGTAGCACTTATTAACGAAAGTAAAAGTAGATATTTCAGTGAAGAAGATTGGCCTTCAGAAATGTATACAACATCTAGTTTGACAATGGATGAATTGTTAGCTGAGCGCGGAAGGGAATTTATCTTTGAAGGAAAACGTAGGACAGATTTAATAAGATTTGGCAAATTTACCACAGGAGCTTGGTGGGATAAAACACCAGATGGCGATGATCATCTAACTATTTACCCGATACCTTACAGACAGGTACAAACCAATCCTAACTTAGAGCAAAATCCTGGATATTAATATGAAGAATATTATGGAAATTAAAAGATTTTTAAATATAAAAGCGTTATTACTGGCCGTGGTGATTATTTCACTAGGAGCCTGTGAGGGACGTAGAGATTTCGCACCACTTACTGAAAGTGGAGTGGCTATAGATAATGATGTTATACTATTAGTTTCAGGAGAAACCATAGAGGTATCAG
>CAXGBX010000195.1:0-4936 GCA_964008195.1 uncultured Flavobacteriaceae bacterium | reverse complement strand
TCTTGCAGTAATAGATTTGGTAAATCTTGAAGTTGAGGAGACGGTAGTAGCCGGAACTTATCTTTCTGAAGTTAAAGTAGAAAATGGACTAATCTATGTAGAAGGAGCCGCTTACGGTACAGGAAACTCCATTGAAGTTTTCGATCCTAGTTCGCAGTCATTCACCAGGTCTATACCTACCAACAGCACGTTAAACTCTTTTGAAATTGATGGGAATACTCTTTTCGCATTATCTTCTACTAAACTGGAGAGAATAGATTTGAGTACGGACGCTATAGTTTCTGAAATTGAATTTTCTGAAGATTTTGTAGGAGTGAAGAATTTAGATATCGAAGACGGTTTGATTTATTTCACTTCCGGAACTTCGGTTTATCAGCTGAACCAGGATTTTGAGGAGGAGCCAGAGGAGGCGCTTTTTTCATATGAAAGTACTTCGCAATTTGGGCAGATGTATGGTTTTGAAGTAGAAGATGATTTTATCTATTTATCAGATGCTGGAGATTTTGCCTCTAACGGAACTGTAAGGGTTTATACACTTTCTGGTGAATTGGTAAATGAATTTACTGCAGGAGTAGGTCCCAATGGCTTTTATTTCAATGATTAATATTTCTGGATTGAAGTTATCCATATATAAAAAAACCCGCGATATCGCGGGTTTTTAATTTTTCAAATACTGAAGTTTTATTTCTTATCGAAATCCAGTCTTTTCTTATGACCTTCAGTTTCTGGTAGTTTTTCAATATACATTCTTCTGTATGCAGGATTGCTTGCTCCAGTTTCAGTAAACTCATTATACCAGTAAGCTTTAGTCTGGTAGTCAGAGAAACTTCTGTTTCCAGCCACAGCTTCCAGTGCAGCTTTCAGTAATGGATCTGATTCCTCTCCTAAAACACCTAGATTAGAAATATCTTCTATAATTTCAACATCTGGAGTAAGTCCATCAAAAGGAACACCTACATCATTGGAGTTTACAGATTCGTAAACCAAAGGTTGTATAGCGTAGGTATGATCTGGATTAGCTCCTTCTCTTCCGAAGTCATCTGAATCATACAGAGTAACTGAAGCCTGTGATTTTCCAACTGTCATATCTCCAATCTGGATTACATCAATATAAGGTTCGAGGCCATTTATCACCAGTTCACTGGCAGATGCACTCGAAGAAGAAACTATAGTGTATAATTTGCTTAGACTCAAACTATTAAGCGTTTCCCCACCTTCTCCAGTATTGGTAAACCTATTGAAGAGACGATCTGGATTATTGCTCAGGAAAAAGTTTTGATATGTTGAATTCCATCTCTGTTTAGCAAAAACATCTCCAGTAAATTGGCCGGTAATCATACTCGCAAGTCTGGTAGCAGATCTTACACTACCACCACCATTATACCTAAGATCTAAAATAAGGTCAGTCACATTTTCTGCCTGAAACTTAGCAAAAGCAGCGTTAAGTTCATCATCAAAATCACCTATAAAGCTATTGTAAAGTAAATATCCTACTTTAGCTCCATTCACATCCAGCACTTTACTTACCAGAATCGGGTTTTCTGTAATCGTTTGGGTTGCAATTGTTACAGATTCCCCGGTTGGAGTAACCGTATTATCCTCAAGTTTAGCAATTTCGAATGTAATGGAACTGCTGGCTAGTATATCACGGTAATTTGCAATGGTTAAATCTTGCCCGTTCAGCCTTCTAAAAAGATCTCCTCTTTCAATATCAGCGCTCGCAGCATTACTTCCTGGTATGATGTATCTTACTACTCCAAAAAGATTATCGCTATCAGAAAATCTGTAAAGCCTGAAATCTACACCAGTAGTTTCAGAAATACCTGAAAAGCTGTTTTCCAAAGCAATATAATCATCAGTAATAAAACTAAACCTGTCATTATCTATTACTAAACCGTCATAGAATAAATCTTCAGGAGAATCCCAATCGTCCAGGTAATCATTCAGTTCAGTTTGAGTGGCAAAAAAGTTGTCTCCCAATTCAGGCACCTGACTCTTATAAACATAGATTTCGTTCATTCCTTTCCAAACAAAATCCTTTATTTCAAGTTCAAGATTTTCTTCTGGCTCTTCACCAGGTAACTCTTCTTTTTCAGGGAGATCATCCATATCATCATTAGAACAGGATGTTAATAAGGCTCCCGAAAGTAGGAATAGCATTAAATAGTTATATATTTTCATATTTAAAATTAGGGTTAAAGGGTTTTTCATAAATTTTTCCTAAAAATAGTTACATAAACAGAATAAAAAAATTAATTGTAACAAATCTCTTTAATGATCGTCGTAAGATTGAGAAGGCATAATAAACCAACCATCAATCAATGAAAGAACGAACCTTCCTGAATATAATTGATCCTGTCAAGGATAAAATGTATCGAATGGCGCTTAGACTGCTTACTTCTAAAGAAGCAGCCGAGGATGCCACTCAGGAGGTAATTCTGAAATTATGGAATCGTAAAGGTAAAATCAAGCATTATGCCAATATTGAAGCTTTTGCCATGACCGTTACTAAAAACTACTGTTTGGATCAATTAAAATTGAAGAATAATAACAATCTGAGAATTGTTCATCAAAATTATGAAAGTAATACTCCTTCACTTCAAAATGAGATCGAAGTGAATGACGAAATGGAATGGCTAGGAAGGATTGTTGCCACATTGCCGGAACAACAAAAGATGATTTTTCAATTAAGGGATGTAGAGCAGTATGAGTATGATGAGATTTCGAAGATTATGGATATGAATCAGACAGCCATTCGAGTGACTTTGTCCCGGGCTAGAAAAGCAATTAGAGAAAGTTTGACAAAAAAACACAATTATGGAATTAGATAAAATTGAACAGCTTTTAAAGCGATACGAGGAAGGAGAGACTTCGCTAGCGGAAGAAAAACTACTTCGTGAGTACTTTTCGACTGAAGTTGTCCCCGAGCATTTAATAAGCTACCAATTAATGTTCAACTTTTCATCTTTACAGGCAGATAAGAGTTTTGATAAAAAGCCGAAGGTCAAATCTGGGAACAGCAGATATGCCTGGACTTCAATTGCCGCTATATTGATCGTGGCACTTGGATTATTTTTCTTTAATCATCCCTCCGGAAATCTTAGCGAGAACGATTTGGGAACGATTAGTGATGAAGAGTTAGCCCTGCAAAAAACGAAAGAAACTTTAAATATGGTTTCGAAGTTTATGAATGAAGGAAAATCTGACCTTGTTTACCTTAAAGAATTTAATAACACAAAAAATAAAATAATTGAAATTGATAATTAAAACCAGAAATCATGAATAGAGTAATAATCACCCTTTTATTAGCCTTAGCTCCAATGTTTTCACAATCTCAAAATTTTGAGAAATATGAAGATATGAAAGAAGTAGACGCTATGGTAATGACCAGTAAAATGTTTAAAATGCTGGCCAAAGTAGATTTGAGTGAAAACGATCCTGAAGCCAGGGAATATATGAAGCTTATTGAGAATTTAGATAGAATACAAATCTATAAATCTTCTAATAGCAATGTAATGTCTCAAATGGCAACAGATGTAAAATCATACCTTCAAGGAGGTTCTTTAGAAGAGCTAATGAGAGTGAATGATGATGGGCAGAATATTAAATTTTATTCCTTACCTGGTAAAAACGATAATTATGTTAGAGAGTTATTTATGTTCCTGGAAGGTTCAGAAGACAATAAACCAATGACTGTTATTTTAAGTATTACCGGCGAGATTGATTTATCCCAATTATCTAAATTAACATCAGACCTCAAAATACCGGGAGCTGAAGAATTAAAAAAGGCCAACAAAAAATCATAAACTATGAAATTATTTAAATTTTTATTCGCAACCTTAATTACAGCGGTTTTAATATCCTGCAATAATGAACAATCGCTTCAGAAATATTATGTAGACAACCAGGAGGATACAGATTTCCTTGCTCTTGATGTACCTACGAGTATGTTCACTAATAGCGAATCTTTAGAAACTGAAGAGCGAGAAACTCTAAAAAGTATTAAGAAAATCAATGTTTTGGCGCTCAAGAAAGAAGAAAATCTTGTCAAATTTGAGGAAGAAAAGATTAAACTTGATGAGATTTTTAAAAATGAGAAGTATCAGTTACTTATGAAATATGGAGGAGGAACCAGAAAAGCTGAACTTTATTTTACCGGGGATGACGATGCTATAGACGAATTAATTGTTTACGGATATGATGATGACCAGGGATTAGGCGTAGCCAGGGTTTTGGGGGAAAATATGAATCCGCAGAAAATTATGGAACTTATGAAATCCCTTGAAGGAAATAATATAGATGTTGAAGGGCTCAGGGATATAGGTAAAATTTTTGAAGGTTCTTCTAAAGAAAATGATTCCGTTAAAGTTGAAGCAAAAATTCAACTTGGAGATAATGCGAAAGATACTGCAGAGGAAAATGACACTACTAAAAAGTAGTTTTTAATTAGTTGAAAAAGAAGAGCCCCGAATTTGGGGCTTTTCCTATTTAAATACCCGTATAATTTTGCGGTGTGATTTGATGTAATTCTTCTTTAATGTCACTAGAAATATCAAGTTGATCGATAAATTTAGACATGCTTTTCTCTGTAATCTTTTCATTTGTTCTGGTAAGACCTTTTAGAGCCTCGTAAGGATTCTTGTAGCCTTCTCTTCTCAAAATTGTTTGAATAGCTTCTGCCACCACAGCCCAATTATTTTCCAGATCTTCGTTCAGCTTATCCTCATTCAATAAAAGCTTATTCAAACCTTTTAAGGTAGATTTAAAAGCGATAATGGTATGGCCAATGGGAACGCCAATATTCCTCAGAACAGTGCTATCAGTTAAATCTCTTTGCAATCTGCTAATGGGAAGCTTCGCTGAAAGATGTTCAAAAATAGCGTTGGCTATTCCAAGATTTCCTTCACTATTTTCAAAATCTATAGGATTAACCTTA
>CAXGBX010000194.1:0-4950 GCA_964008195.1 uncultured Flavobacteriaceae bacterium | reverse complement strand
TCATCTATAATTTGCAAAGTATTTCTGCCGCTTTTTCCAGGGTTTCATCTGTCTTGGCAAAACAAAATCTTAACTGACTGTTATCTTGCTGATTAATATTAAAAACAGAAACAGGAATAGCAGCTAATCCATTCTCTTTTACAAGTCTCTCGGCGAAATGTACATCATTTTCGTCGGTTATCTCCGAAAAATTTAACAGTTGATAATAGGTTCCTTTAGAAGGGGTATAGGTGAATTTTGAGTCTTTTATGAAATTCAGAAAAAGATCTCTTTTTGTCTGGTAAAATTTAGAAAGTTCTAAATAGTTTTCCGGATTCTTTAAATATTCTGCATATGCACGCTGCATAGGATGATTAACAGAAAAAACCGTTAGCTCATGAATTTTTCTAATTTCCTGCATTAATTTTTCAGGAGCCACGCAATATCCGGTTTTCCAGCCTGTGTTATGAAATGTCTTTCCGAAGGAAGCACATACTATAGATCTTTCAGCTAATTCTGGAAATTTTGAGACACTTTGGTGTTTTAATTTGTCGAATATAAGATGTTCATAAACTTCATCACTCAACAGGATGATATTGGTTTCTGAAAGAATATTTTGCAGTTTTAGCATATCATCTTCAGAGAGAATAGTTCCGGTGGGATTATGCGGAGTGTTTATGATGAGCATTTTGGTCCTGGGCGTAATAGCATCTTTCACTTCATCCCAATCTACCTGATAATTATCCCCTTTTAGCTGAATTTGAACCGGTTTGCCACCGTTTAATTTAATTGTTGGCTCATACGTATCGTAGGCCGGCTTTAGAACGATCACTTCGTCTTCTTTCTGTACAAAAGCGGTAATGGCACAGTATAAGGCTTCGGTAGCTCCTGAAGTTATTGTAATTTCTGAATCAGCATTATACTTTTTTCCATATAGGGATTTGATCTTGTTCACGATTTCCTGTCGCAAAACCTGAACGCCAGAATCTGGGGGATATTGGTTGTATCCTTCTTTCATGGCTTTTGTAACCAGATCTTTCAATTTTTGATCGGTTTCAAAATTGGGAAATCCCTGAGATAAGTTAATAGCATTATGATCGTTTGCCATTTTGCTCATTACTGAAAATATACTGGTCTTGGTACCGGGTAATTTTGATGCGTATTCAGTGATTCCAGACATAGTTCAATTTTTAATTAAAATGCACAAAAAAACCCGGACTACAAAGTCCGGGCTCTTCTATATTTATTTCAAAAGCGGTTTATTTAACGCTGGCTTTCAAATATTCTCTGTTCATTCTTGCAATGTTCTCTAAAGAAATTCCTTTAGGACATTCAATTTCGCATGCCCCGGTGTTGGTACAGTTTCCAAAACCTTCTTTGTCCATTTGCTCTACCATTTGTAAAACCCTACGGTCTGCTTCAACTTCTCCCTGCGGGAGTAAGGCAAACTGACTTACTTTTGCGGAGGTAAACAACATGGCGCTGGCGTTTTTACATGCAGCTACACAAGCTCCACAACCAATACAGGTCGCAGCGTAGAAAGACATATCAGCACTTTCCTTATCTACCGGGATAGAGTTTGCATCCTGGGTATTTCCTGAAGTATTTACAGAAATATATCCTCCTGCCTGTTGAATTCTGTCAAAAGAACTACGATCAACTACTAAATCTTTAATTACAGGAAATGCTTTTGCTCTGAATGGTTCAATAACGATAGTATCACCATCTTTAAATTTTCTCATGTGTAACTGGCAGGTCGTAATTCCGCGATCTGGTCCATGAGGCTCTCCGTTGATCTGTAGGTTGCAAGATCCGCAAATTCCCTCGCGACAATCATGATCAAAAGCTACCGGTTCGTCTCCCTTGGCAATAAGTTGCTCATTAAGAACATCCATCATTTCAAGAAAAGACATATCAGAAGAAATATCTGAAACCTGGTAGGTTTGCATTTCTCCTTTTGTATCGGCGTTCTTTTGACGCCATATTTTTAGTGTAAGGTTCATATTTTCAATTTGAAAATCTGAGAATTTGAAAATTAGTCAATTGAATTAACGAATTTTCAAATTTTCAAATTATTTATAACTCCTTGTTTTTACCTGGATATTTTCATAATCTAAATCTTCTTTATGAAGAATAGCATCTGCAGGATTACCAGTGTATTCCCACGCGGCTACATACATAAAGTTCTCATCGTCACGCATCGCTTCACCTTCTTCGGTTTGGTATTCTTCTCTAAAGTGACCACCACAAGATTCTTCTCTATGCAATGCATCTTTAGCGAATAATTCTCCAAGCTCGAGGAAATCTGCCACACGCCCAGCCTTTTCAAGCTCGGCATTCATTTCCATCGTATTTCCGGGAACGCGAACATTTTTCCAGAATTCTTCACGAAGTTCTTTAATCTCGGTAATGGCTTCTTTAAGGCCTTTAGCATTTCTTGCCATCCCAACCTTATCCCACATGATCTTACCAAGTATTTTATGGAAATGATCTACAGATTTAGTTCCCTTGGTATTAACGAGTTTTTCCAGTCTTTCACGTACTTCCGTTTCTGCAGAATCAAATTCAGCAGAATCAGTTGGAATAGTACCGGTTCTAATATCGTTAGATAGATAGTTTCCTATAGTATAAGGTAAAACGAAATATCCATCAGCAAGTCCCTGCATCAAGGCAGAAGCTCCAAGTCGGTTAGCTCCGTGATCAGAGAAGTTAGCTTCTCCAATGGCATAACATCCGGGAATCGTAGTTTGAAGGTTATAATCAACCCAAACCCCACCCATGGTATAATGTACCGCAGGATAGATCATCATTGGAGTTTCGTATGGATTTTGATCTACGATCTTCTCGTACATCTGGAAAAGGTTACCATATTTGGCCTCCACAACTTCTTTTCCTAATTTCTTTATTTTCTCGTCTGAAGGATTATCCAGTTTTTGAGTAGTTGCAGCTTCTTTACCATATCTCATGATGGCTGAACTAAAATCTAGATAAACCGCTTCTCCCGTTTTATTTACTCCGAAGCCGGCATCACAACGCTCTTTAGCTGCTCTGGAAGCAACATCACGAGGTACAAGGTTACCAAACGCCGGATATCTTCTTTCCAGGTAATAATCCCTTTCTTCTTCTGAAAGCTCCGTTGGTTTTTTCTTTCCTTCCCTTATCGCTATAGCATCTTCTTTTTTCTTCGGAACCCAGATTCTACCATCATTTCGAAGTGATTCAGACATCAGTGTTAATTTAGACTGATGATCTCCAGAAACCGGGATACAGGTTGGGTGGATCTGTGTAAAGCAAGGGTTAGCGAAATATGCTCCCTTTTTATGTATTTTCCAGCTGGCTGTAACATTACTTCCCATTGCATTGGTAGAAAGGAAAAATACGTTTCCATATCCTCCTGAAGCAACTACTACTGCGTGAGCTGAGTGTCTTTCCAGTTCTCCTGTTACCAGGTTTCTGGCTATAATTCCACGTGCTTTTCCATCAACCTTAACTATATCAAGCATTTCGTGCCTGTTGTAAGATTTGATCTTTCCACGGTTTATCTGGCGGTTCATTGCTGAATATGCTCCCAGCAATAATTGTTGTCCCGTTTGTCCTTTAGCATAGAATGTTCTTGAAACAAGAACCCCACCAAAAGAACGGTTATCTAGAAGTCCGCCGTATTCACGGGCAAAAGGAACTCCCTGGGCAACACACTGGTCAATAATATTACCAGAAACTTCGGCAAGTCTGTAAACATTAGATTCTCTGGAACGGTAATCGCCTCCTTTTACAGTGTCATAGAAAAGACGGTAAACAGAATCACCATCTCCCTGATAATTTTTTGCTGCATTGATCCCTCCCTGAGCTGCAATAGAGTGAGCTCTACGAGGAGAATCCTGATAGCAGAATGTTTTTACGTTATAGCCCAGTTCAGCGAGTGTTGCTGCGGCACTACCGCCAGCAAGTCCCGTTCCAACAACAATAACATCAATATTACGCTTGTTGGCTGGATTAACCAGGTCTATAGAATTTTTATGATTGGTCCACTTTTCTGCCAATGGGCCTTTAGGTGCATTAGATTCAAATATTCCCATAGCTTAAATTTTTTCTAGTACAAAGTGAATATAAAATGGAATTACAGCAAATGCCAGAGGGACTAAGACCGCAAATGCATAACCGAATTTCCTGATAAAGCCATTGTACTTAGGATGATTAACACCGAGTGACTGAAATCCGCTTGCAAAACCATGCGATAGGTGAAAACCGATAGCAAGCATGGCTAAGCCATAAGCTATCGCCCAGATGAGTCCGTATTGTGCATCCTGAAATGTCTTAATAGTAAGAGTATAAAGATCTTTTACTTCTGCTCCGTTTTCTGTGGTATAAATAGTATCGTCCAGACCTCCAAATTTCATTTCTCCCCAGAACATGGTCATGTGAATTACGATAAAAGCTAAAATGATGGTTCCAAGAATCCCCATATTTCTGGAAGACCACATCGTGTTGGTAGAGGGTTTAAAACTTACATATCCCTGAGGTCTTGCTTTCCGGTTATGAATAGTCAATAAAACTCCGTCAATAGCATGAAAAATTATACTCAAATAAGTTAAGTATGATAATACCTTAACAGCAGGATTGGTCGTCATGAATAATGCATACTCATTAAACTGATCTTTAGCTGCTTCGCTAACCGGTAATAATAGTTGTAAATTTCCCAGAAGGTGACCTACTAAAAACAGGCATAAAAAAAGACCTGTGAAAGCCATCCAGTATTTCTTCGCCAGTGATGACTTTAAAAGCGCAGATTTCGCCATAAATGTTTTGGATTATTTTGATAAAGTGGAGCAAAAATAAGCTTCCTTTCAATTTTTAACAAACTTTGACTGGCTTTTTCCTACCTATTTAGAACTAATTTAAAGTATTTTATATTTTGTTGAAGCTTTGAATGCGAGAGCCTTGCAGATTAGACTTTTAAACACTTCTTAAAAC
>CAXGBX010000193.1:0-4964 GCA_964008195.1 uncultured Flavobacteriaceae bacterium | reverse complement strand
GAGGCATCGAGCGGATTCGAACCGCTGTACAAGGTTTTGCAGACCTCTGCCTAGCCACTCGGCCACGATGCCCTTTGCGGGTTGGCAAATGTAATAAAAATTTTAAGTTTCAAAACTAAAATCTATCTTGATTTCTTTCTACTCACCGTCACCATTGCCACATTTCCCCCAATTGGAGGATTAATTTTAGAAACATCCACCTTAGCTTTCTGAACCATAATGAGTTCATTCATCACACGATTTAATATCCTTTCTGCTACTGTTTCCAGTAATTTGGATCTAATAGCCATTTCTTCCTTTACTATTTTGTTTAAATGAACATAATCTATGGTATCGCTAAGCTGATCTGTTTTAGCTGAATTAGATAAATCACCATGAACTTTAAGATCTACCCGGTATTCGCTTCCAATTTTACCTTCTTCATCAAGGCATCCGTGGTAGGAAAAAACCTTGATATTTTTCAATTTTATTACTCCCAAAATATGTTTTTTACAAAGATAAACGCTGAAAAATTGTTTTTGCTTAATGGATTAGTTTTTCTCCAATCATTCCTATTAAAAAACCAAGATTAGCTCCTAAGGCGGGAACCCAGGATTTTTTTAGTTTTACGTTAGGAGCTATGTCCTGAAAGATCAGATACAAGATCCCTCCGCTGGCAAAAACCATTAAAAAAGCGGTTACCTGTGGTGAATCTCTTAGAAAAAAATGTCCCGCTATCGCGCCTAAAACACCTGAAAAGCTCAAAAAGAAAAATATAATCAGGCTCTTATTATCGCTGTATCCATTGGCTTTTAAATCCTGAAAAGAATTAAAAGATTCCGGTAAATTCTGCAAACCAATAAAAATCGCCAGCAGTATGCCTGTTTTTGGATCTATGGCAAATATTGCTCCCAGAGCAATTGCTTCGGGTATAAAATCTAATAACATAGCCATTAATTGGGATAGGCTATTCCCTGATTTTTGTAGTTTTCTATCAATAAAAAAGATTATTAGAGCTCCGCTAATGAAAGCTAAAACCAACAGTGTTAGGTCAAGATCTTCCATTCCACGGGGGACTAAAACCAGTGCAATGGCTGCTAGGAGTATACCTCCTCCAAAAGCGGTAATAAAATGAATTAATTCAGCTCTATTGCCAGATTTAGTATCACTTCCGAAGAATTTAGATAGAACACCACCAATAAAGACAGTAATCCCGGAAAATGCGGAGTACAGAATGATTTTGTAAATGTCTTCCATACCTGATTTTAAATTGATATTCCGAAGTTATTGATTTTTACTAATACTAATAAGTTTAAGCTAGCTGTTTCGATTTAAATTTTGATAAATTTGCCCTTTATTATAAATCTGTTATGGTGGAAGGAAAAAAGTCGCTCAATTTTATCGAGCAAATCATAGAAGAAGATCTGAAGAATGATTATAAAAAGGAACAATTAAAGTTTCGGTTTCCGCCGGAACCAAATGGATATCTCCATATAGGGCATGCCTCTTCAATTTGTCTGAATTTTGGGTTGGGAGAGACCTATAATGCTCCTGTGAATCTTCGTTTTGATGATACAAACCCGGCAAAAGAAGAGCAGGAATATGTAGATGCTATCAAAAAGGATATTGAATGGCTTGGTTTTAAATGGGCAGAAGAATGCTATGCTTCAGATTATTTTCAGCAATTATATGACTGGGCCGTAGAAATGATTAAAAATGGCGATGCTTATGTAGACAGCCAGACTTCCGAAGAAATTGCCGAGCAGAAAGGAACCCCAACGCAACCAGGAACAGACAGTCCTTACAGAAACCGTTCTGTGGAAGAAAATCTGGAACTGTTTGAAAAAATGAAAAATGGCGAAACCCCGGAAAAAAGGGATGTTTTGAGAGCGAAGATTAGTATGGGGGCTTCCAATATGCTTATGAGAGATCCTGTAATGTATAGATGTCTGCATAAAAGCCATCATAGAACTGGAAATGACTGGAAGATTTATCCAATGTATGACTGGGCGCACGGAGAAAGTGATTTTATTGAACAGGTTTCACACTCATTTTGTACGCTGGAATTTTTACCGCACCGGGAATTATATAACTGGTTCATCAAAAAAGTGAGTGAACCGGGTGATTTTGAGCCAAAACAGCGTGAATTTGCCAGGCGTAATTTGAGTCATACCATTGTAAGTAAAAGAAAATTACTGCAGTTGGTTGAGAAAGGATTCGTAGATTCCTGGGACGATCCCAGAATGCCGACTATTTCGGGTTTGAGACGAAGAGGTTATACCCGGGAATCTATTAGAAAGTTTGCAGATTCAATAGGAGTAGGGAAGAGGGAGAATTTAATTGATGTTTCCCATCTTGAATTCTGTGCCCGTGAAGATTTAAACAAGACAGCTCCCCGGGTTATGGGGGTTTTAGATCCTGTAAAACTTATCATTACGAATTATCCTGAAGGAGAAGAAGAATGGCTTGAAGCTGAAAATAATCCAGAGGATGAGTCAGCTGGCAGTAGAGAAATTCCTTTTTCTCGTGAATTATATATAGAAAGAGAAGATTTTAAGGAGAGTGCCAATAGAAAATTTTTCAGATTGACTCTGGAAAAAGAAGTACGGCTTAAAAATGCTTATATCATCAAAGGAGAAAGCGTAGTAAAGGATGATGAAGGTAATATTACTGAAATTCATTGTACCTATGATCCTAAGAGTAAAAGTGGAAGTGGGACTGAAGAATCTCTTCGAAAGGTAAAGGGAACGCTTCATTGGGTTTCGGTAAAACATGCAATTGAAGCGGAAATTAGGCTTTATGACAGACTTTTTACGGAAGAAATGCCTGATGGCGTGAAGGATAAAGATTATCTTGATTTTGTGAATCCTGAATCTTTAAAGGTGGTGACCGGATATCTGGAACCCGGACTCAAAAACAGTAAAGAACAGGATAAGGTGCAGTTCCAGCGTATCGGTTACTTCTGCGTAGATAAAGATTCTACGGCTGCAAAACCGGTTTTTAATAGAACGGTAAGCCTCCGTGATTCCTGGGCTAAGATTAAAAACTAGTTTTATTTAAGAATACTTTAGCATTGGATTTTTAACATATTAACCGGTTATTAACAACATAAGGTACTTGCATCCCTTATCTTTGGGGGAATAATAACTTAAAATTCAAAAACTTATGGCAAATACAGGAAATACTCTTTTAGCATTAATTACAGGAGCGGCGATTGGAGCCGGTGTAGGATTACTTTATGCTCCAGATAGCGGTGAGAAAACTCGCAAGAAATTAAAGAAAGATGCTCAAAAGGCTCAGGATAATCTTAACAAGCGTTATCATGAAACAAGTTCTAACTTAAGCGAAAAAGCTAAGAAAGCCAGATTTGATTTTGAGGAAAGACTTGGAGAGACTTTATCTTCAGCAAGTCATAAAGCAGATGATATTTTAGCTGCAATGGAGAGTAAACTTGAGGAATTAAGAAAACAAAATGCTAAATTGCAAAAAGATAAATTAAGCACATCAGGTGGAAAATCACCAGATAAGGCTGTAGTATAATCTTAATATGGCATTTGAAAAACTATCCGACAATATTCATGAATTAAATAATAATTTTCAGTCTTACATTCAAAGTAATTCTGATTATTATAGACTTAAAGCCTTTAGGCAGGGAATGCAGGGAGCAACTGCTCTTGTACGTTTTCTTATTATGGCTTGTCTTTTGAGTGTTGCTGGCGTAATGCTTTCTTTTGCCTTTGCCATTGTAATTAGTCAGGCGATAGGGGTTCCCAGTTCAGGATATTTTATCGTTGGAGGCTTTTATATAGTGGTGTTTATTCTGATTTATATTTTTGGAAAAGAGCCAATACAGAAGCTTATAATTAAAAAGTTTTCAAAAACCGTATTTACTGAAAATCAGGACTAATGAGAGTATATTCATCTTTTGAAGAAATTGACAAAGACCTCAAGATTTTAAAATTACAAACTGAAATCGATAAGGAAGAAATAAAACTCAGTCTTGATCAAACTAGGGAAAACTTAAAATTTAAGTCTTTGGTAAAAAGTAGTTTAAGTTCTGTAGCCCAGAAAATTCTTTCTTTAAAAGCAGTAGGAAAAATTTTGGGTGTTGAAAATACGGATAATACAATTTACCTGGAAGAATAAAATAGAATTAAAATAT
This sequence comes from uncultured Flavobacteriaceae bacterium, assembly GCA_964008195.1. GTDB lineage: Bacteria > Bacteroidota > Bacteroidia > Flavobacteriales > Flavobacteriaceae > Christiangramia. Next base: position 823 of record CAXGBX010000193.1, on the reverse strand, counting down.
ATTAGAAAAGCCTCCACACTGGAGGCTTTTCTATTTTATACTGTATTATATTTTGGAATAATTTGGTTTCATATTACGATTCAGATTTTTTATCAGATTTTTTCTTTTCTTCATCTGCCTTTCTTCTATTTTGCTCTTTCATAGCCTCTCCAATTTGGTTGGAAGCTGTAAATGATGCTACCATGTTGTTTAACATTTCACTACCGGCTTGTGGGGAGTTAGGGAGCAATATCAAATTACTATTTGTTTCCTCCCCAATGGCCTGCAAGGTGTCGTAATGTTGTGTTACTACGATAAGGGCAGAAGCTTCCTGGGAATTGATCCCCACATTATTTAAAACATCTACACTCTCTTCCAGACCCCTTGCAATTTCCCTTCGTTGATCTGCTATACCTTGCCCTTGTAAACGTTTGCTTTCGGCTTCTGCTCTGGCTTTGGCAACAATTTTAATTCTATCTGCTTCTGCATCATATTCTGCAGCCACCTTTTCACGTTCAGCAGCATTAATACGGTTCATGGCAGCTTTTACCTTTATATCGGGATCAATATCAGTAACTAAGGTTCTAATAATATCATAACCGTAAGATTGCATTGCTTCATTCAATTCACGATTTACTGCAATAGCAATGTCATCTTTGCGTTCAAAAACATCGTCTAACTTCATTTTAGGTACTTCTGCGCGCACAACGTCAAAAACATAAGCAGTGATCTGGTCATGAGGACTTTCAAGCTTATAGAAGGCATCATATACATTATCTTTACGTACCTGGAATTGAACGGAAATTTTAAGTTTAACAAAAACATTGTCTTTTGTCTTAGTTTC
>CAXGBX010000192.1:0-4970 GCA_964008195.1 uncultured Flavobacteriaceae bacterium | reverse complement strand
GCATCGCTTCCCGGACGGGATTATTTCCCCGGAAAGAAAAAGAAACATTACTTACCCCTCCACTCACGCTACAATGTGGAAGGTTTTCTTTTACCCATCGCGTGCCTTCAATAAAATCGATCGCGTTTTTCCTGTGTTCATCCATCCCGGTTCCTACTGGAAAAATATTAAGGTCAAAAATGATATCTTCCGGCGGAAAGTTTACCTTATTCACTAATATATCATAAGAACGTTTGGCGATTTCAATTCGGCGTTCATAGTTATCTGCCTGGCCTACCTCATCAAAAGCCATTACAATAACGGCTGCTCCATAACGTTTGATCTTCTTAGCATGGCTAATAAATTCTTCTTCACCTTCTTTAAGGCTAATTGAATTTACCACACATTTTCCCTGCACCACCTGCAAGCCGGCTTCGATAATTTCCCATTTTGAACTATCTATCATGATAGGCACACGGGCAATATCTGGTTCTGCAACCACCAGGTTCAGGAATTTTACCATGGCTTCTTTTCCCTCAATAAGGCCATCATCCATATTGATATCGATGATTTGTGCGCCGTTATCTACCTGTTCCCGGGCAACATCCAATGCTTCATCAAATTTTTCTTCTTTAATGAGTCGAAGAAACTTTTTAGAACCAGCAACATTAGTTCGTTCTCCAACATTTATAAAATTACTATCTGGAGTGATCACCAGGGGTTCGAGTCCGGACAGTTTTAAAGGTCTTATTTCTGACATTCTGTATTCTTTGTATTTCGTCACCCTCTTTATTTCAGGATCTCCTAAAATTTATTCTTCAATGATGAGATGCTGAATCAAGTTCAGCATGACGTTGAAAATTAATTTCTCGTGGTTTATAATTTTCGGCTATTTCGGCGATTGCTTTAATATGTTTGGGAGTGGTTCCGCAGCAACCGCCAAGAATATTCACCAAACCTTTTTCCAGATATTCCGTGATTTGCGATGCCATTTCATGCGCATCCTGATCGTATTCGCCAAAGGCATTTGGCAACCCGGCATTTGGATAGGCCGAAACTCCTGAATTCGCGTAACGATTCAGAACTTCCAAATGTGGAGTAAGTTGTTTGGCGCCTAAAGCACAATTAAATCCTATACTCAGCAATGGAATATGCGAAACGGAAATTAGAAAAGCTTCAGACGTTTGTCCTGAAAGGGTTCTTCCCGAAGCATCGGTAATCGTACCACTTACCATCACGGGAATATTGATCTTTAATTCTTCTTTAAGTTCATCTATGGCAAAAAGCGCCGCTTTCGCATTCAAGGTGTCAAAAACGGTTTCCACGAGTAAAATATCGGCTCCGCCGTCAATCAGGGCCTGGGCCTGCTGGCGATAGGCGATTTTGAGCTCTTCAAATGAAATCGCCCGGTAACCGGGATCGTTCACATCGGGGCTCATACTTGCAGTTTTGTTGGTGGGACCAATAGCACCCGCTACAAATCGTGGTTTTTCAGGATTTTCAGCCGTTACTTCTTTTGCAACCTCTTTGGCAATCCTGGCCGACTCATAATTGAGTTCATAGACCAGGTCTTCCATCTTATAATCGGCCATAGCGATAGTGGTCCCCGAGAAAGTGTTTGTTTCCACAATATCGGCTCCGGCATCAAAATACTTTCGATGAATCGTTGCAATAGCTTCCGGTTGGGTAATAGACAAAAGATCGTTGTTTCCCTGCAGGGAAACCGGCCAGTCTGCAAAACGTGTTCCACGGAAATCCTCTTCAGAAAATTTATATTCCTGAAGCATGGTACCCATGGCACCATCTAGTATTAATATTTTTTTTGAGAGTAATTCTTCTATTTTTGACATGTTTTTTAAAATAAACCTTATCAAAAAAGAAGACAGAAAAAGAAGTCTTGTGTTATCTATCCACGATTGGCGTGGTAGAACGTAGCACCTTCTCCCATTACAGGAGGGTTGCCAAGGTTTCACAGGGTCTAATCCCTCAACCTTTCTTGATAACGATTGTTAGTAAACAATGAACTTAATAGCAAATATAGGACTCAGTCCTGAATTTCCAAGTTTTTTAGGGTAAAATTAATGCTAGAAATTAGAAAGTATAACTTCCTGTTTTTTCTATTTTCAAATAACTGGTTTCCTGTATTTTATTCAAAAATGATTTTAATTCCTCCTTCATTTCTTTATTTTCCAAAATGATCTCATAATCATACTTTTCGCCAGAACTGAGCCTGAAATATAAGTGGTTCTTATTTCCATAAACGCTATGTTTCCAGAAACTGGCGTATCCCAAATAATTAAAGCCCAGATCTGTCATTTCTGCAACAGGGAAATTCTGTTTATCTCCATGAAGATCTACATGAATTTTTTCTTCTGAAATTGAAAGACTCCCCAAGTATTTAGGCTTCAGGAAGCTCTGGCTTGATGAACCAAACAAACTTAGAATATAAACAATATGAGCTGAATATAGCAGCCATGGATTCTCTGGTTTCCAAACATATGCAGTTATGGCACTTGTTAATAAGACAACGACCAGCACAATTCTAAGCCACCATGAAGGTTCCCAGGTTTTAACTATCCTGGTTTCAAAAGAATCCATTAAAGTATTTTTTTGTCATTAAGTTGAATCGAATAAGAAATCTCCGCTGCCTTTTCCAGCATTTTAGAAACAGAACAATATTTATCCATTGATAATTTTACAGCTCTTTCCACTTTTGCGGCGGGAACTTCTCCTTTTAAAATAAAATTCAGATGAATTTTCCTGAATACATTTGGGATTGCGCCATCTTCCCGAAAGCCTTCTACCTCCACCTGAAGATCTTCCAGCTCATGCTGTTGCTTTTTCAATATCATAACCACATCAATACTGCTGCAACCGGCGATCCCTCTAAGAATAAGATCCATTGGGCTTGATCCCTTAGGCTCTGCATCAGATTTATTATCCAGAAGCACAATATTGCCACGCTCGTTTACAGTTTCAAATAGATAATTATCATTGATTCTTTTTAAGCTGATCTTCATTTTTTAAAATTTTCAATAAAGATAGGAATTCTGCTTATTCCGACACATTGCGCTGCTTACAATATCAGAATTCTTCGCTAGATGTCATCCCGAACTTGTTTCGGGATCTCTTGATAAGCTGACCTTTCGACTGCGCTCAAGATGACACACCAGGCTATCGATTTAAACGCTTATACTTTGAACAACTTCTTTTTTCGCTTCTTTTTTTGTTCCATCAAATCCTTCTACACCACCAACTGTGGTATATTTCAATACATATTTTTTATCCGGGTAAATACGCTGATAAGCACTCTGGCACATGATCGCGGCCTCATGAAAACCAGAAAGGATCAATTTTAATTTTCCTTTATAGGTATTTACATCACCAATAGCATATACACCGGGAATATTGGTTTGATAATCGTAAGAATTGTCCACCTTAATGGCATTTCTTTCAATTTCCAAGCCCCAGCTGCCTATAGGTCCCAGTTTAGGAGAAAGTCCGAATAGCGGAATAAAATCATCTACTTCCCTGAATTCCTCTCCACGAGCCTTGTCTTTATGACGAATTACAACCTGTTCTAACTCATCTTCTCCTCTTAATCCAACCACCTCAGCATTGGTAATCATTTCTATTTTACCCAGTTTAGCCAGTTCTGAAACTCTTTCTACAGAATCCAGGGCGCCACGAAATTCTGCTCTTCTGTGCACCAGGGCAACTTCAGCAGCAACATCGGCCAGGTAAATAGCCCAATCCAGGGCTGAATCTCCACCACCGGCGATCACTACCCTTTTGTCTCTATATACTTCAGGATCTTTGATAAAATAAGAAACCCCTTTATCTTCAAAATCGGCAATATTAGGGATAGGTGGCTTTCTTGGTTCAAAAGACCCCAAACCACCGGCGATAGCAACAACAGGCGCATGGTGTTGAGTTCCTTTATTTGTTGTCACGATAAAAGTACCATCATCAAGTTTTTCCAATGTCTCTGCACGCTCCCCCAGTGTAAATCCAGGTTTAAACGGCCTAATCTGCTCCATTAAATTATTTACCAGGTCACCGGCAAGAATTTCCGGAAATGCAGGGATATCATAAATTGGTTTTTTTGGATATATCTCTGAACACTGCCCACCGGGCTGCGGCAAAGCATCTATTAAATGTGTCTTTAGCTTGAGGAGTCCCGCTTCAAAAACGGTGAACAAACCAGTTGGTCCTGCTCCTATTATCAGGATGTCTGTTTTAATCATTTTTCTCTTTTTTTACGATTAAAGATTCTGTTATTGTATTCATTTGATCCACTTTGGCTTCAAAATCACCTTTAATGGATTTTCGGTATTCATTTAAATTTTCAACCATTTCATTTACATTCTGCGGAATCACTTCCTCAAAGAATTGTCGTAATCTTTTCGCGGTAGTTGGTGATTTACCATTGGTTGAAATAGCAATTTTCACATGTCCCTTATTCACAATTCCTCCCATATAAAAATCACAAAGCTCCGGGGTATCAGCTATATTGGCTAATAAGTATCTCTTTTTAGCATGCCGATGCACTTTTTTATTCAGTTTTGCATCGTTGGTAGCTGCGATCACAAAATGCTTCTTTTTCAGGTACTTCTTTTTATAGCTGCCTTTTATCAATTTTGCACCGTGCTTTTTAGCAAGTTCTTCAGTTTCCGGTAAAAACCATTTTGCCACGATTTCAACTTGTGCATTGGGACTGGATTTGAACAGAAAATGTAATTTTTCATGACCTACATTTCCGCCACCAACCACCAGAATATTCAGTTTGTTGACCTTTAGAAATACAGGATATAAATCGTTTCTTTCTTCCATTTTTTCTTTTACAATTCACATTTCGATTGCGCTCAATGTGACAAACATTAATTCTGTCAAGCTGAACTTGATTCAGCTTCTCTAGGACCCTGACCTTTCGACTGCGCTCAAGGTGACAGTTCTTTACCTTCCATTATTTTAAGCAGCTCCTATTTTTA
>CAXGBX010000191.1:0-4996 GCA_964008195.1 uncultured Flavobacteriaceae bacterium | reverse complement strand
CTAATATTACTTTAGGCATTATTGCTGCAGGTTCTGCAAATGGTATGGCTGAAAATCTTAATTTACCAGAAATACTTCAGGATCAATTGGAAATTGCATTAGGAATAAACTTTATCGAAGTAGATATATTATGCCTGAATGAAATAGCTTGCCTACATCTTAGCGATTTGGGAATAAATGCAGAACTTATTAAAAATTACGAAAATTCTCCGTTTAGAGGTAAAATTGGATATCTTCTGCAATCAATTCCTACCCTAATCAATAGTAAATACCCTTATAAATTCAGAGTTGAGACGGATAGTAAAACTTTAGAGGTCGAAGCTGTTTTGCTCGGGATTGCTAATGCTAACAAATATGGAACTGGTGCCAATGTGAACCCTCAAGGAAAGTTAGATGATGGCATTTTTGAGATCCTGGTATTTAAAAGACTGGATATTTTAGAAATATTAAAAACCTTACGAAATGAAACCGATCTGGACTCAGATTTCGTAGAGATAATTCCGGCAAAAAAAGCAAGGATCACAGCACAAAAACCTGTTTCATTTCAGATAGATGGTGAATATATCAAAGAAGAAACTGAAGTCAATATAAAAATACTACCCGATAAAGTTAGAATAGCTGTGGCCTAGAAAATCAGTTTATGAATATTTGATTGAATGAAGATAGATGCATCACTAAAAATGAAATAGATTTTTTTTGATAAGAGTACTTTCAAAGCTTATATAATCCTATTCACTTAGATTAATTAGAAGCGATTTTTTCTGCTGATTTTGTCATTGCCAGGTTTTGCACCACAAAGTTTCCAAGTTCACGCCCCTGATTCAAACCTACTTCGATAGCGGCGCAATAGTGAATGCCTCCATAAAGTCTGCTATTAGCTGCTTCTGCTGAAGCTGCCTTAAATGAAGGGAAACTTCTAACGGGTAGTCCATATTCAACCTCGGTATCATCATCAAAAGAAAAATCCTCACCAAAAATATCCGCCAAGGCAATAGCGGCGGCACCCGAAATTACTGAATGCCCACTGGTATATTCTGGAAATGGTGGTGTTTGTAAAATTGAAGTCCAGCTCTCATCTATATATTTATTGATAAGGGTTTCCGGCCGAACCAAATTGCTATTATACTTCTCTGCCCAGCAGCTAATAAAACCATCTGCAATAGCTATTGAAGTTTTAGCGTAAGCGTAGACAGATTTATCAAAATCTGCATTAGATTTTTCACAGGCAATTTTAGTAATCCCAATCCAATGTCCTCCAGGTGTTATCTTTTTGGTTGCAAACATCACATGTCCTCTCAAAATAGAAACATAAGGATTGCAATCCCAGAATTTAGTAATAGCCATTTTTTCACTGTTATCCTCATCCTGCGCAATCTCTTCTCGAATGTTATAGACCTCCATAAGCTCAGTATGAAATCTACTGCCCTCTAGCATTGAAAACTCTGGTGTAGGAACAGGTTTGAATTGACTTGAAGAATCTATTACAAAAGACCTTATTTTCATCCAATGTGGTTCAATTCCATCCATGTATGAAGGCGGCGTTGGTTGCCACCTGCTTTCATCTTCTGTTTTAACGGTAAACTTCGGCATGGACCGGGTTTCAGCATAATTATCTAGCATCATCCATTCTTTCACATGCTGTGCTACTTTCATCCCATAAGCTTCGGAAACTAGAAATACTTTTTCATCCCTTGCTTTCCAGGAATTATAGAGACTATCTCGTTTTTCAGACATTTTTTCTTCAGAAAAAACCAGGCTCTTTCCAACTTCATAGAATGCTGTAAGAGCCGCCATTTGTGTATTGATGTTTTCGGAATCTGCCTTAGGAACAGGGGTAAAATCTGTTACCTGGCCTGTCAGAGAATTATAATCTGGATTAAATTGGGCCAATACTTCAAACGCAGCAATATTAGCATATGCATAAACTCTGCTAGCTACTGGTGGCGAAAAGATATCGTGCACCATTGTTCTGCTCAAATTTTCATTTGCGGCATGGAAATCGTCACTGGAAATCACAATATCCTGTGATTCTTTATCACAAGCGGTTATGATGAAAAATAAATAGTGATACGGAAAAGCTTCCTCATTTCAAAAATTTATTTTATAAACAATTGATTAAAAGACGTTTATTCATAATATAGTTTACAAAAAACACTCCAAAAAAATCCTTCCCTGAATTTTTTGTTAAAATTAAGCCAATTTAAACTGAAATAAGAAATTAAAATAAAATAATTTTTCAAACGCCTGTCAAGTAGTCGATAAGCGCACTAATTTAGTGTTCCGTTAAATATCCTGCTCACATTAATACTCCTTCACTTAATGTATACTGAAAACTTAGGAATTACTAACATTTTGCAGCATGAGTAAATACTCTAAACTGATAATTTTTAGTTATTCTCAAAGCTGAGCAAGGCGTTTTTAATACTTCAACACCTTAAATTTTCTATGGTTTGAAGAACTCTCAAAGTTTTTAGAGTGAAGGACTAAGAGTATAAAGGAGTATGAAATTCGGCAACTTTCACAAGACTTTCAATTTAGAATAAAGTCCAGTATCATACCAGATGAAAATTTTTGCATCTAAAACAACCCCTTTAAAAATTTTTACGGAAAAATATAAAATTTATAATGACATCGCTTTCCCACCACCCAATTCTGAAACCGGACCACATGGAATATATTCACCTGGAATAGGATCATACCACAATATTTCTTCTCCCACCTGCTCACTATTTTTCCAGGCCCAGATAGCCATATCCCTAACCGTACTAAGATAGGCATACGCACCAGCATCATTGTCCAAAGTTACTTCACCCTCTTGACTCTGTGCATCCTGGGTTTCAGAATTTCGTTTCATATATTCTTCCTGTTGTGCCTGGCTGGCTTTCAAATATTTTTTAATCGAAGTTTCAAAATCCTCTATTTCCCCTTTATCCTGACTCTTATCAAATTCATTCTCAAAGGCCCTGGAAAAAGCATCAGCGGATTTTTTAAAATTTTCAGCTCTATCTGGTTCAGCTACTTCTTGCATATAAGAATCTATAAACTGAGCGATATTAAGATCTGAAGCTCCGGGAGTATCGGTCGTGGGTAAAATCACATCCAGCACTTTTTGAAGCACAAATCCCTGTGACGCAGATAAAAATGTTGGTTGCCACTCATATTCAGGCTCATTCTTACAGCTTTGAAGCAGACTTAAAGCGGATGGCCCTACTATGAATATTCCCGCACCAAGTCCTATATTTTTTAAAGCTTGTCTTCTTTTCATAATAAAACTTTTAAGTATTAGATTTTTTGAAATTCTTTGAAGCATGATCTGCGGCCCTGGCAGTCATGGCCATATAAGTAAGAGATGGATTCTGGCAGCCCGCAGAAGTCATAAAAGCCCCATCTGTAACATATACGTTAGAAACCCCATGCACCTGATTATTTCCATTCAGCACTGAAGTTTTTGGATCACGTCCCATTCTTGCCATTCCCATTTCATGAATTCCTAATCCAGGCGCTCCAATATCGTCATAGCCATTTACATCTTTAAATCCAGCCTTTTCAAGCATTTCTACAGCTTGAGAAACCATATCTTCCCTCATTTTTAATTCATTTTCTTTAAATTCAGCATCAAAAGTGACGGTAGGTAGACCCCATTCATCTAATTTACCATAATCCAAAGTCATTTTGTTTTCGTGGTACGGCAGGGTTTCTCCAAACCCCATAAGGCCCATATTCCATCCTCCGGGCTCTACAATAGCCTTCTTCAGATCTTTTCCATAGGCAGCTTCCGCGATACTACTGGACCAATCGCCTCTGCTTGCACCACCTTGATATCCATAACCTCTTATAAACCCAAGATCCTTATCACTTCCATTTAAATTTCTGAATCTTGGCAAATAAATACCATTAGGTTTTCTTCCTTTATAATAAGAATCTTTAAATCCATCATATTTTCCAGAAGCACCTGCTTTAAAATGATGATCCATTACATTATGACCTAGCTCCCCAGAATCATTGCCCATCCCATCAGGAAATCTATCAGATTTAGATTGCATCAAGATACTAGTAGACGCTACGGCAGAAGCACAGAGAAAAATCACATTGCCTTTGAATTCCATGGTTTCTTTTGTATTGGTATCAATAACCTTCACTCCTGTAGCTTTTTTTGTTTCAGGATCATAAACCACCTGGCTTACTACAGAATTTGGTCGCAGGGTCATATTACCTGTTCTTTCAGCCGCTGGTAATGTTGAGGAATTACTACTGAAATAAGCCCCATAAGGACAACCTCTTATACAACGGTTTCTAAATTGACATTTAGACCTGCCCTCAAATTTTTTATCTCCTGTAATATGAGCAACCCTTCCTGAAGTCATTACCCGACCATCAAAATTTTTAGCGATACTCTCTCTTAAATGATCTTCCACACAATTTAGATCCATTGGGGGTAGGAATTGACCATCTGGTAACTGACTCAATCCTAATTTTTCTCCACAAACGCCTATAAAAGATTCTACTTTATCATACCAGGGCGCGATATCCTTATATCTAATTGGCCAATCTATCCCATGACCATCTTTTTTATTTGCTTCAAAATCAATATCACTTAATCGGTAACTATGTCTTCCCCACATTATAGACCTTCCACCAACGTGATATCCACGCATCCAGTCAAATCTTTTGGTTTCATTGTAGGGATGTTTTATATCATCTACAAACCAATGTTTGCTGGGTTCAGAAATAGTGTACCCGGTTCTTGCCTGCTTAAATTGTCTCTTCTTTTCCTCTTTAGTAACCTGACCTTTAAATTTATAATCCCAAGGATCATCATTCATGGTAGGATAATCCTTCACATGCTCTACCATTCTCCCTCTTTCTAAAACCAGGGTTTTAAAGCCTTTTTCACAAAGCTCCTTGGCAGCCCAACCGCCGCTGATACCTGTTCCTACAACAATAGCATCATATTTGTCATTTTCGTAATAATTATTCACAATTACCTATTTTATTG